>JAJZAS010000235.1 GCA_021799325.1 Bacillota bacterium
GACCCTTGCACTGGCCTGTGACATTGCGAATCCAGACGATGTATCCCGAGTGGTAGACGCCGCTGTGGCGGAGTTCGGGGGTATTGACATCCTCGTCAATAACAGCGGTGCCACCTGGGGAGCGCCAGCAGCGGAGATGCCGCTTGATGCGTGGAAAAAGGTGATCGATGTGAATGTCACAGGCACTTTTTTGATGAGCCAGGCGGTGGGGAAAGTCATGATCGAGCGGGGCAGTGGCGGGAAAATCATCAACATCGCCTCGATCGCAGGGTTTGGTGGAGTGGATCCGCGCGCGATGGATGCCATTGGCTACAATACCAGCAAAGGTGCGGTGATCACGTTTACCAAGGATTTGGCAGTCAAATGGGGTCGTTATGGGATTAATGTGAACGCGATTGCACCGGGATTTTTTCCGACCAAAATGGCGATCGCACTGATGGAACGAAATAAAGAGATGCTGCTTGCCTCAACACCGCTCGGAAGATTTGGAACGGAAGATGACCTCAAAGGGGCAGCGGTGTTTTTGGCGTCAAAAGCTTCGGATTATGTGACAGGAACGGTGATCACGGTGGATGGCGGCAGTTCCGCCATGTGACAATAAGAGCGGGGGAGGGTGATAAAAGTGGGAATGGGCAATGGATTTATTAATTATCCAGAACACATCGCAAAGGAAGTGGTAGTGCCGAATCAGACACTTCCGGAAATGCTCGAGGCGTCTGTCAAAACGTATCCGGATCACGAAGCGCTCACTTTTTATGGGCGAACCATGTCCTACCGACAACTCTTTGGCGGGGTACGCGCATTTGCCTCTGCGCTTCAGGCAAACGGACTGAAGCAAGGGGATCGGTTTGCCATTATGTTGCCGAACTGCCCCCAATTTGTCATTGCCTATTATGGCATCCTGATGGCAGGCGGCATTGTGACGCAGATCAATCCCATGCTCGTCGAGAGGGAACTGTTGTATATCCTGAAAGACTCCGGAGCTAAAGGTATCATCGTGTTAGATGCCATTCACGATAGAGTGAAAGCGGTACAACCCGATACCGATTTGCGTCTCATTATTACGGTGTCGCTTTTGCCCAGTAAGGAACCGGAAGTTTCGGCCCTCTCTTTTGACGCTTTTTTACAGAATGGGATGCTGAAGTCTCCTCGACCCATTCTTATCGATCCTAAGGAAGAAGTGGCGGTTCTCCAGTATACGGGAGGTACTACGGGGCGCTCTAAGGGCGCGATGCTGACTCATTACAATCTCCTTGCAAACGTCCTGCAAAGCTATGAATTTTTTAAGGATGAAACCAGTCTTGGAACAGAACGGACTCTCGCGGTCATTCCGCTATATCACGTGTTCGGTATGACCTCTTGTATGAATCTAAGTATTTACACTGGTGGTTCGCTGATCTTATTGCCGCGCTTTGATATCCAGGAAGTGTTGCAGACCATTCAACGTGAAAAGCCAACAATATTTCCCGGAGTGCCCACGATGTATGTGGCGCTCACTCACTTTCCTAATGTGGAGTCCTATGGTGTCGATACGATCCGCATATGCAATAGCGGCAGCGCACCGATGCCTGTGAACCTTTTAAAGGTGTTCGAGCAAAAAACGGGCGCAATGGTGCTCGAAGGCTATGGGTTGTCTGAAGCGTCTCCGACCACTCACTGCAATCCTCCTTTTGCAGAGAGAAGGCCGGGGAGTGTGGGGATCGGCGTTCCATCAACCACGTACCGAATTGTCGATGAACTGACAGGAGAGCACGATGTGCCAATTGGTGAACGTGGGGAACTAATCATCCGTGGGCCACAGGTGATGAAAGGCTACTGGAACTTGTCGGAAGAGACGGCTCACGCACTACGGGACGGATGGCTTTTCACTGGCGACATTGCGCAGATGGACGAGGATGGATACGTCTATATTGTGGATCGCAAGAAAGACATGATCATCGCTGGCGGCTATAATATTTATCCACGGGAAATAGAAGAAGTGATCTATGAACATCCTGCGGTGAAAGAGGCGGCGGTCATCGGTGTTCGAGATGAGTATCGCGGGGAAACGGTAAAGGCCTACATCGTTTTAAAAGATGGGGTGACTGCCGCAGAGGAAGATATCATTGCTTTTTGTAAAACAAACATGGCACCATACAAGGTGCCGAAATTGGTAGAGTTTCGTGAGGAATTACCAAAGACAAACGTGGGCAAGGTGCTGCGCAGGGCGCTTCGCGAGCAGGCGAATCAGGACGTGTGATGCAGGGAGAAGCGATGAAAGAAAAACTAACGGCCGTAAGCATTCAACTTTTTGAGAAAAAAGGGTTCAGTGAGACGTCGATACAGGACATTTGCGATGCGATTGGCGTGACGAAAGGTACGTTTTACTATTATTTCACCAGCAAAGAAGAACTGCTGATGGACATTCATAAACGCTATATTGACGACATGCTGCAAAGACAGACGGAGATTCTGGGAGACTCAACGAGCCACTATCGCCAGAAGCTTTTTGATATGGTATATATGCAACTTCATGTCATTGAACAGCTTGGCGCGAGCGCGAGGGTGTTTTTTAGAGAAATCAGGCACCTCAGTGAGGAGCGTCTGGCAGAAATTGTCCCGAAGCGCAAACATTTTCGCGAAAATCTGGAGAGGTTACTCCAAAAAGGGGTGGAAGCGGGAGAGTTTCAGCCTGATTTAAATGTGAAAATCGTGACTCTCGGCTTGCTTGGGATGACAAATTGGAGTTACCAGTGGTTTCGCCCGGATGGAGCAATGAATGATAGGGAAGTGGCG
>JAJZAS010000236.1 GCA_021799325.1 Bacillota bacterium
TGTTTGACAGGCGACGATGATACCGTCTTCGGTAATATCCAGCACTTGTCCAGGCTGGCTTTTTGAGAAAGACATTTCCACAGGTGTAGCATACCAGACCTTCAGCACTTTATCACCTAACCAAACAGAAACCCCAGGTGACGGCGCAAGTGCGCGGATTTTATTCACAATATGATTCGCGCTGTCAGCAAAATCCAACCACTCATCATCCCTTGTCAGTCGCGGTGCAAACGTGGCTTTGGCTCCATCCTGTTCTTGGGGCTGGATGGCGTGGTTGATGATGTCCGGTAATGTGGTTAGCAAAAGCTTTGCTCCGAGTGAAGAGAGCCTAGCGCTCAATTCCCCGTAATTTTCATTTGGTAAGATGTCGAGGCGTTCTTGTGCCCATACCGGTCCTGCGTCCATCTCCTTGACCATCGTTATGATACTGACCCCCGTCTCCCCATCGCCGTGTAAGATCGCCCGTTGAATGGGGGATGCTCCACGATACATAGGCAATAGCGAAGCGTGCACGTTTAACGATGCGATCCGAGGCATGTTGAGGATTCGCTCGGGAATCAACTGGCCGTAAGCGGCGGTAATCAGCACATCGGGCTGCCACTTTGAAATCATTGCCACTGCCTCTTCATGGCGGATGCGCTCAGGTTGGATGAGCGGCAATCCGAGCTCTAATGCTGCCTGTTTTACGGGAGTCGGTTCCAGCACTCTTTTGCGGCCTACAGGACGATCGGGTTGGCTGACGACACCTACGACAGGGTATCCTGTCTCAACCAGCGATTGTAGGATAGGGACTGAGAAATCCGGCGTTCCTAAAAATACAATTCGACTTTCCTTACTCACTCACCATCACCTTAATTTCCTGATGGTCTTTGATGAGGGTGCCATCAAGGTGGTCCACCTCGTGTTGAATCACTCTTGCCATCAGATTCTCAAACGTCAAATCCACTGGTTCTCCAAACCGGTTGAGGCCACTGACCCCAATGCGGGTCGCTCGCCTCACGGGAACGCGTAGCCCCGGCAGACTCAGGCAACCCTCTTCTGACACGGCCTCGCCTTCCCTAAAATAAATGACTGGATTGATCAGTTCCACTTCTCCTTCACCAATGTCAGCCACAATTATCCGGTAAAGAAGTCCAATTTGCGGCGCAGCGAGACCAATTCCTTTGGATTGGCGCATCGTCTCCAGCATGTCGTCTAGTATGCGCCTCGTCACATCATTCACTTCCTTCACAATCCTCGCGACTACGCGAAGCACCGGATCATCATCTGTACGGATTTTTCGAATCATGTCTCCACCCCACCCGTCTTTCCATTATCATCAATCAAGTCCATATGCGTTGACGTCCACTATAATCGAAGTATCAGGCTTCACGCTCGAAAGCGCCTTGCGATAACATTCATCAAGCGCATGTCTGACCTGCCGAAAAGAGCGATAAATCACCAGAATCTGGTAGCGGTATTTGCCTCGCAAACGAGCGACAGTCGTGGGAGAAGGTGGCATCAGCCGAACACCCTCTACCTCGCCCAGCCGGTCGCGCAGATTCAGATACAGCGATTCTGCATCGTGCCTAGCCTGAGTATCATCGACATGGGTAATCACAAATTGAGTGATCTCCGTAAATGGAGGATATCCCATTGCTTTTCTGGCCGCTAGTTCCACTGCATAAAATGCGTGATAATCCTGTTTTGCGGATAGCGACACCGCATAGTGTTCCGGCGAAAACGTCTGTATGATCATTTCCCCTGGCAATTGATGCCGACCTGCTCTCCCCGCCACCTGCACCAGCAACTGGAATGTCCGTTCCGCCGCGCGAAAATCAGGCAAAAACAGCGAGGTGTCCGCAGCGATCACGCCCACAAGCGAAACCTTTTCAAAGTCGAGCCCCTTTGCGATCATCTGCGTACCTAGCAGCACATCTGCCTGTTCTTGTTCAAACTCCTGTAACATCGCTTCGTGTGCGCCTTTTTTCCTCGTGGTATCGACATCCATGCGAATCACCCGAACTCCAGGAAATTCGAGGAGCAGGTCGTGCTCCACGCGTTGCGTGCCAGTGCCAAACTGGCGTAATGCCTGACTTGCGCAAGCTGGACAAACCGTTGGCAATGATTCGCTGTGTCCGCAAAAATGGCACCGCAAGGTTGAAGCATTGCCTCTTTTGTGAAGCGTCAGCGTAATGTCGCATTCAGGACAGGTCATCACATGACCACAATCCCGACATTGCAAAAACGTTGAATACCCGCGCCGATTCAAAAAAAGAATCGCCTGTTCGCCATTTGCAAGCACCTTGGCAAGCGCCTCTTTTAAAGGACGACTAAAGAGTGAATAGCGTCCACGTGAAAATTCATCGCGCATGTTCACCACACTAACCTTGGCGAGTGGCCGATCCTCGACGCGGTGCGGCAAATTCAACAGGTGAAAGTGCCCTTTCTGTGCACGATACATCGACTCCAGCGATGGCGTGGCACTGCCAAGCACCAGCACCGCATCGTGTCTTAGAGCGCGCCAAGCCGCTACTTCCCGCGCCAGATAATGTGGCTCCTTCTCTTGTTTGTAGGAAGCCTCGTGCTCTTCATCGAGAATCGCGATGCCAAGCCGCGGAAGTGGGGCAAACACCGCGGAACGGGGGCCGATGACCACATCCGCTTCCCCTCTTAAAATCCGTTGCCACTCGTAAAACTTCTCCTGATTGGCGAGCCGACTGTGAATCACCGCCACACGATCGCCGAA
>JAJZAS010000237.1 GCA_021799325.1 Bacillota bacterium
AAGGCGTGTTTCTACGCTCGCCACGTCTGGTGAAGAACTCCAGAAAGCAGCGCCCCCCAACACCACATTGTGGTATTGAACAGCAATCATGGCGCCAAAAACAAGTGCTACGATGCTCCATGCGAGTGCATTAATATGCTTTATCGACAAACTGGTCCCGCCCTCTTCTGTTTCAATGATAATTAAAAGGGAGTATAGATTCCTGTATGGCTGTTAAATAAATCAATTAGTCCCGGTTTTCTATGGAGTTGAAGTAACTTTGCATGAATCGACAAATAAAGTTTCAACGAGGAAACCAGTGAAGCAATGGGCATTCGCACTTCAAATCCGTCTTTACTATAAGCGAGAATGGCAGTAGTACCTTGCCACGGTTGCAAATGAAATTCAGAAAACGAGTTGAGATAGGAAGCTGGGATTGAACTTAATTCATGGCATAACAGGATCACAGAAGGATCGTTCACAGGGCTACCCAAATTCACGGTAAGTGGTTTCACGGTGGTGATGATCGGCAAATTGATACCCACCGCTTCCTGATCCCGATCAAGTACAGTACCATCGCTTAAAAGTCGATATAGGGAACCCCCACTATCAAGAATTCCCGCGATTTTTTTTTCTTCTACCACTAGTTGAACGCTTTGTTGGAGGAGGTTCCGCGATAAAACCACCCGCTTGATGATCGGAAAGTCTTCTGTCAATCGCTGCGATACCGCGCTACCCGACACAAGAAACAAATTCTCCCCCACCTTGATCTGCGCGTCACTGATCAACATCGAAGCGGACAGACCCGTTGCCCCTTTCACCGCAATGCTGCGAATCTTCGCATACGGAGATTTCAGGTAGACAGCCCCTAACAACAGTAGAAAAAACAACAACAAAACAATTCCTAGAATCCAACGAGCTCGTCCAGAACTTGGTTTTGCCTGCGACTCTTCCAAATGGTACGCGCCATCCTTCCTTGGCGATGTTTCCATAAAAAAAGCGAGCGAGGCATACCTCCCCACACGCCCTGAAACGATCCCATCGTGTCAAAAAATTATTCCGCCTGGGCTTCCAAGCGCTCAAGCGAGTCCTGAACTCTAAGGATCTTTGCCCCCAAAGACCTAAGTTGTAACTCCATCGCTTCATAGCCGCGATCAATGTGATAAACATGGTCCAAAATCGTGCGCCCCTCCGCGCCAAGTCCCGCGATAACGAGCGCTGCGCCTGCTCTCAGGTCTGTAGCTTCGACCGCAGCGCCGGTCAATTCCGGTATGCCGCGAATAAACGCCGTGCGCAAATCCACTTTGATCGAAGCGCCCATTCGTTGCAGTTCACTCACATGCTTGAACCGATCTTCAAAAATAGTCTCCGAGATTATACTAGTTCCTTTTGCCACCGTCAAAAGCGACATAAACGGCGCCTGAAGATCTGTAGGAAAGCCTGGAAAGGGACTCGTCTGCAAGCGTTCTACCGCTTTTAGCATCCCCTGGCTCCTGACTTCGAGTATATCATGATTTGGTTTGACCTGCACTCCGGTTTCCTGTAATTTCATAATCACTGCCGTCAAATCGGTCGGCCTCACATTTTGAATTTCCACATGTCCTCTAGTCATTGCACTTGCAATCAAAAGAGTCCCCGCGACAATACGGTCCGGTTGCACGCGAAACTCTGTCGATTGGAGTTTTGGAACGCCATGAACGACAATGGTATCCTCACCGGCACCTTCAATACGTGCGCCAAGTTGGTTCAAAAACGCTGCTAGATCGCGAATTTCCGGTTCTCTTGCTGCATTGCCAATGAGGGTTTCCCCTTCTGCGAGGACCGATGCCATCAGCAGGTTCTCCGTTGCACCCACACTAGGAAAATCAAGGAAAATAGAGCCTCCCTGCAACCGTTCGGCTCTGCACTCAATATAACCATGCCGTTCGATAATTTCGGCTCCCAGCATTCGCAGTCCCTTCAGGTGAAAATCAATCGGCCGCGAACCAATCGTGCAACCACCGGGCTTTGAGATCTTTACCGACTGAAATCTTGCCAACAGCGGCCCCATCAAAAAAATCGAGGACCGCATCAACTTCATTAAATCCTCTGGAACATCAGTGGTATGAATGAACGTAGGATCGATGACGACCTCATTTTTGTGAAAAGCCACCTTTGCCCCAAGCGATCGAAGGATTTCCAACATTACAAACACATCATCTAGGCGCGGTACGTCTTTAATGACTGTTTCTCCCTGCGCCATCACCACAGCCGCCAAGATAGGCAAGGCTGCGTTTTTGGAACCATGAACGCGGATAGAGCCATTCAGCCGATGCCCGCCATCTATGATAAATCGCGCCACTTTGCTTCACCCCCGCGCCTCGTCCTCTCCAACAAGACGAACCTCCGGCATCAGTTCAATGCCAAATTGCTGTAAAACCTGTTGTTTTGCGTAGTCCATCAGCGCCATTACCTCTTCTGCACTTGCGTGTCCAAGATTGACGATAAAATTAGCGTGCAAATCGGAAATCATCGCATCGCCAATCCGTTTTCCCTTCAATCCAGCCGCTTCAATCAAACGTGCCGCATAATCACCTGCAGGATTGCGAAACACACTGCCGCAACTTGGAAATGAGAGGGGTTGAGTGGCCTGTCTGTGCATGCTCCAACGCTTGACCTTGGCTAACATCTCCTCCACATTGCCTGGGCGAGTGCAAACGTGGCA
>JAJZAS010000010.1 GCA_021799325.1 Bacillota bacterium
CCTTACAGGCGCATCAACCTTATAAAGACGAAGCTCAAACGTTGGTCGATGGGTTGGCTTTAAATGGAAGCAATCAAATTGAGGATGCGCTGGTAGAAATTCAGCACTCCTATGACTTAGTGACGATTCAACCGAAAGGTCACGGGTATCAGACCAATTTCGCATCCCCCAATCAGTTGGCTGGTATTCCTTATAGCGTGCTGGGGAGTTCTGACTTTCCTTTTAGCACCAGCCACTTTTTGAATATTAATGGTGACAGCCGCATGTATTTTACGTTGTCCGCATCACCAGGTGAGTTGCTGTCTATGCTGCTAAGCCCTGGGCAAACTGCATCGGACTTGGCCAATCTAACGATTCAAACCGCAAAAGACGAAGCGTCAAATTGGGAACAGCTTACTGGTAGAAGTGCGGTCGAACATCAACAAGGATTGACCTTGAATAACGGGGTATTAGCAGGCAAGTATGATCATCAGTCGGTTCACATCAAGACGGATGGGGTTGCCATACTCGGTTTGTATCGACTACTTCCAAAATCAGAGTTAACTTCCCCAACAGCCGTACTTGAAGGAAACAACTTGCTGCAAGTCGTTACCTTACCACCTGACAAGCCCAAAATCATAGCTACATTATATGGGAGTTATAGTCATCCACTCACAAGCGATATCGTCTTTGCCGATGTGCTTGGTAATGGGACCGATCAGCTGTTGATTAACACGGTGCCCGCTCAAATTGTGCAGTTGACCTCCGCTGGGAAATGGAATGTTCTTTGGTCAAGCGGACGGGATAGTTTTCGATTTGAGTCAGTGTTTCCACAATCAAATGGAGATTTGATCATTGCCAATTCACCTAGCTTAATTAGTACTTCGCCAATCCGCTATTTGGGCGGGTATGTGTACAAAAATCATCAATTGGTGGAAAAGTTCAGGGTCTACCACGGCAACTTAGTTAATTTGAGTACCGTGCACGTTTCAGCAGGGACCAAGCCGCAACTGTTGATGTCGGTATACGACCACCAGGAAGTTCTGCTGCTTGGACCATCTCGTATACCTCTATATGATCTTGTGGTCGGCGGTTATGTGCTTGTTGTCATTATTGCCATTTTCCGGCGATTCGGAAGGAGAAATGCAGGGTGAAAATGAATAGAACGGTTTGGATTATTTCTGCATTGGCAGGGGGAACCATACTTCTTGCCGGTTGCGGGAATCTTCAATCAAACCCTGCATTGATGCAAAAAACAGTCGTGCAACGTTCGGTTGCTTCACAAGGACTTGTAAAAATTCAAGATGCCATCAATAGTATGTCGTCCATTCAAAATTACTCGATCAAGGCGCAAATACAGGAAGCCACAGGTCGTTCGGTTCGATCTGTGAGTTTTTACGGAGCCGTTATGCTTCCTAGTTCGACGACTCCAGTGCAAATCCAGATGGACGAGACGATTGGTGGCAATAACTATCCAGTATATCAAAATGGATCATTTGCCTATTATGAAGATGCAGGTAGATGGAAGCCAATGACCCCTGTTTCTGATTTACGTCCTTGGCAATCGTTGTCTGATGCGATTGCCAAAAATCCGCCAAAAGTGGTTTACCAGTTGCCCGATCAAACCGTGGTATCGTGGCTTTGCAACGTCTATCAATTCAAGACGGTGGATTTGGGGTCCTACCTTGGACACACGGCACTGGTAAAGCCACAGGAGTCCCTATATACGGTTTGGGTGGACACCACTGACGGGTTATTAAGACAAGTTGAGGTGCAATCCACAGTAGGGGTACCAGGCAAAGGGACAGATTCGATGAGCTCGACAGATTTGATGTTCAATTACAATGCACCGAATCTAAAAATTGGAGTGCCGAGTTCTCTCGTGGCACAAATAGAAAAACCGTAACGCGAGCAATCACCGATCTTTTAAATAACTGGCGTTTTCTATTGGAGTATGATACACTATCTGCTGTTATCAAGGCGGTCCGCTGCGACGACGCATGAACGCCTGTTGGGAGGAGAATGATTTTGCACCCGTTAGTACGAGAAGTATCCATTCAGCAATTGCGCACAGATTTCCCTAAGTTTCGGCCTGGGGACACCATCAAGGTACACGTAAAAGTGCGTGAAGGTTCCAGAGAACGGATCCAGGTGTTTGAAGGAGTTGTGATCAAACGCAGGGGAACACTCGCCAGTGAGACGTTTACTGTACGTAAGATCTCTTACGGGGTTGGAGTGGAAAGGACTTTTCCAAAGAACACCCCCAAGATCGACAAGATCGAACTGCTTCGCCGTGGTAAGGTCAGGCGAGCGAAACTCTATTATCTGCGCAGCTTACGTGGAAAAGCCGCAAGGATTAAAGAAATCAGATAACAATCGATGTTGCGGGGACTTGGGTATCCAGGTTCCCGTTTATTTGTTGGAGGTTTAAACGCCAGTGAGCATCCAATGGTATCCAGGTCACATGGCAAAAGCTGCCCGTGAAGTGACAGAAAGCCTTAAATTGGTGGATGTTATCATCGAAGTACTCGATGCGAGACTGCCTGTATCGAGTCGCAATCCGATGATGGCTGAAAAAATCGAGCACAAGCCAACCGTTTTTGCTTTGGCCAAATCTGATCTGGCAGATCCGGGGATAACCGATCAATTTGTTAGGTGGTACAGTCGCGAGGCGGATATGAGGGCAGTTCCCATTGACAGTTTACGTGGTACTGGGATTAAGGAATTGATTAGTGCGGCTACCGCACTTGCGCAACCTAAGTTAGAAAAACTTGCTGCCAGGGGAATACGGAGAGATACCGTTCGTGCACTTGTCATTGGCATTCCCAACGCAGGAAAATCATCATTAATTAATCGATTAGCGAAACGAAATGCCGTCAAGACAGGAGACAAGCCAGGCGTTACCAGACAAAAGCAATGGATCAAGGTGGGCAAGTCTTTTGAACTCTTAGATACTCCAGGCATTTTATGGCCTAAATTTGAAGATCGCCAGGTGGCACTTAAATTAGCTTGGTCTGGTGCCATTGAACAAACACTTTTACCCTTAGAAGATTTGGCGCATGAACTGATTGAATGGTTAAAATGGGTCTATCCAAAAGAATTAAAATCAAGATACCATTTAAGCGATCTAGATAGTCAGGCAGAGGAAATATTTGCTCTCATTGCGGAGGGAAGAGGCGCCATTTTGTCAGGCGGTTTGCCTGATCTTCATCAAGCTGCAGAAAAGTTACTGCGGGATGTGCAAACAGGCAAATTAGGGAGAATCAGTTTTGATTGTCCCGATGAAGCATGACGGGTGTTGAGGTGAAATGTGGTTACAAAGAGAGCACTTGACTTAAATAGGGTATGGGAGTTTGATCAGGCGCTTCGACGCGATGTGGGATCACTTCTGTGCGGCGTCGATGAAGCGGGAAGAGGACCTTTGGCAGGACCTGTCGTTGCCGCTGCTGTAGTATTGCCTGCAAATATAGCGCCAGGTACTTATTATGATTCAAAACGTCTAAGCCCGAAAGCAAGGGAGCAAGCCTATGAGCGGGCCATGGGTGAAGCGCTCGCCATCGGGGTAGGAATCGTTGACCACCATTTTATTGATCAGTACAATATACTTCAGGCAACGCTTCTTGCCATGAAAAATGCAATTCTCGAATTAAAGATAGATCCTGATTTAGTTATCGTCGATGGGGCTGCAGTGCCTGAATTACCATTTTCACAACGAAAAATTAATCACGGAGATGCGCTCAGCCAATCTATCGGAGCGGCATCCATCATTGCTAAAGTGGTTAGAGACAAACTGATGAAAAAGTATGGCGAATGGTATCCTGAATATGGTTTTTCTAAACACATGGGATATGGGACCAGAGAACACCTGCTAGCCCTTCAGCAATATGGTCCAAGTCCTATTCATCGTTTGACCTTTGCCCCGATTAAAGACATGGTCAGTCTTCAAGAGACAAGGATAAAGTCTTCAAATGATCCTCGAAAAGGCGTAGGACAAGATGGTGAAAATATTGCCATCAGTTATTTGGAAGCGTTGGGTTACGTATGTTTAGAAAGAAACTGGAGGGTGAGGCTTGGCGAGATCGATGCAGTGATGAAGGATGGAGATACGCTCGTGGTCGTCGAAGTAAGGACGAGGCGTAACGATTCAGAAGCACTTGCGTTTCAGTTGTCTGCAGAATCTATTGATGAAAGAAAACGCAAGCGTTTGCGGCTATTGGCAGAGTGGTATGGACAATCTATGGCTGATGCGAATCTTAAAGAGGTACGGATTGACATAGTACTTGTCCACTATCCGATTAATGGAAGTGATCCTAAAGTGGTTCATTATCCAGGGATATTATAAAATAAACTTTTACATAGGAACTGGAAAGGATGTCCGATGGTGAACTGGGTTTCATGGGTAATGCTTGTGGTGGGTTTGATTATAGGGGTTATCGGAGGATTTGCAATTGGAGTGTGGTATCTTCGCCGCAGTGTGACCAATATGCAAATGGATGATAAAGAAATCATGACAATGGCCAGAAAAATGGGGATGAACCTCTCCCCCAGGCAATTGCAAATGGTCAAGCAACAAATGAAGAAAAGCGATTCCATGAAAAAAAATAACCCATTACCTGCACCTGGACTAGGTAAGCTTGGGAAAATCGCTAATTTCGGCAAGAAAAAAGATGTCAAAAAGCCGACTCCTTCAACAGGTAAGAAACGTTAATTGATCACCTTATACGGTGTGGAGTGAATGCATCATACGGTATTGCATTGCCTCGAGTAAATGATCTTTGCGTATCCATTCTGATTGCTCCATATCGGCGATGGTCCTTGACACGTTTGCCAATGAATTTGCACTACGCATAGATAAGTGTTGTGATTCGGCGATTTTAACTAGCATTTCTATGCTGCTCTTGTCCATTTTCATTTGATAAAGGGAATGTGATTGAGGAGAATTTTTCTCTTCAGCCCTTCGAGCACTTGTATATGCAATTGTTTTGATTACTCTTTTTCTGATGGTGACTGAAGAATCAGCAGGGAACTCTTGCTTATCCAATATTTTTTGAATGGGGACACTGTCGACCCAAACAGACAGATCTATCCGGTCGAGAATAGGACCGGATAATTTTTTTTGGTATTTTTCAATACTTTGCGTGCTGCATGTACAAAGATGGGTGGTAGAACCGTCATAACCGCATGGGCAAGGGTTCATGGCGGCAACTAATTGAAAGCGACTGGGAAAGGTGTAGCTGTAAAGTGAGCGGCTGATGGTAATTTCCCCGACAGATAGCGGTTGCCTCAGCCCCTCAATTGCAGACCTTGAAAATTCAGGGAATTCATCTAGAAAGAGAACGCCACAATGCGCCAGGCTAACTTCTCCTGGGTGCGGGGTCGTTCCTCCGCCAAGCAGTCCAGTTGTACTGATCGTGTGGTGAGGGGCCCGGAATGGTCGTTCATTGTCTTGTGGGAAAGGCAAATTGGCCACACTATATATTTTTTTTACTTGAGCCAAATCGCTTGCATCCAGTGGAGGAAGGATACTGGTGAGCCTTTCAGCGAGCATTGTTTTCCCGGCACCTGGTGTGCCGTACATGACGAGATGATGGCGACCGGAGGCGGCAATCTCCAACACTCTTTTGACTGTTTCATGACCCACCACCTCATCATAATTTTTGGGGAGGACAGGGTTGCTTGATGCAGGCTGATGAATTTTGCGTTTCTGTCGAGACTCACCATGTAATGCGGAGATGGCCTGGGATAGATGGTCAATCGCATACATTTTTTGTGATGATGAAAATTCTTCAAGACCGTCAAATTCAGGGGTGATGATGAGCGGTGGAAACAGTTCCTCTGCATAGCTTATCGCGGCGTATAATCCACGAAATGTTCTCACGGCACCATCAAGTGCGAGTTCTCCCAGTAAAATCACATTACTCATTGCGGGAAGGATTTGTTCAGATGAAACGAGTACTGAGATCGCTATCGGAAGATCTAGACCGCTTCCTTCTTTTTTAAAATCTGCTGGTGTCAGGTTGATCGTGATACGAGACCTTGGCCATTCATAACCACTGTTTAAAATTGCCGAGCGAACCCGTTCTTTAGCTTCCCTTATTGCGGAAGCCGGTAATCCGACAATTTCAAACGATGGTAGTCCAGGCTGAATATCCGCTTCCACCCCTACCTTTATGCCATGAAGTCCAAATAATGAAACGCTTGATACAGTAGCGAACATCAACGATACCTCCTTCACGCATACAAAAAAAACCGCCATGTGGCGATTTTTTTGTTTCCTCCGCCAAATTGATTATAGCGGAGTGAATTTAAAGGTGTCGATGACGCTTAGGATTGCTCCTGAAGTTGATGTTTTTCAGACCAGAGACGATGGAGCCTGAATAAACTGGATTTTACCTCTTCTATCCAAGCCTCATCGTTAATTTGCGAGGCGAAATTCCAGACATCAAGCAAGTGGTCAATTTGTTCTTCGGCAATGAAAGGTATCATCGCATCGCTGGGTTCAGGATATTCCTGAAGGATCATTTTAATTTTTGATCGATCAACGACATCATAAAGTGATGCCATTTGGAGGCCGTCAGTATCACAAAAGTGCGTATACATCGCCACGTCTAGTTCAACTGCTGGCGCGATCACCATATGTCCACACGTCCGACAATACAGGAAAGGGACGTCTGTCAGTGTAGCCCCTCCATCCGTGGTCAAAGGCGCAATTCGGGCCGACATTGTTGTGCCGCAACAGAAGTCCATATCAATCCCTCCCTTATTTGTTTGTATTATAACAGGAAGATTTGAAAATTCAATCTTTTTAGTGTGGAAAAATCTAAAAAGTTAGAATTTTTATTAGAGAATTGAAAATGGGTAATGGTGTAAATCTAATGATACGGTCCAAAGAACCAAAACCCCATTAACTGTTTTATCTGATGGGACGGAGTGTTACAGTATGAAAATTAGGTTGAATTCCCTTTCAGAGTAGTCTATCTTTATACAGGGGAACACTTCGGTCAGCTTTAAAATGTTACTGATTGATGTTGGGAGGATGCCACATGAACATACATGAATATCAGGCCAAGGCAGTACTTCGCCAATATGGAGTAGCTGTTCCAGAAGGCGAAGTGGCGTTTACTGTCGATGATGCGGTTCAAATTGCGAATCGCTTTGGCGGTAAGGCTGTTGTAAAAGCACAAATCCACGCAGGTGGGCGCGGTAAGGCTGGTGGAGTTAAACTCGCACGCAGCTTGGATGAAGTGAAGAATCATGCTTCTGAACTGTTGGGAAAGGTGCTTGTCACCCATCAGACAGGACCAGAAGGAAAGCTCGTCAAACGATTGCTGATCGAAACGCTTACAGATATCAAAAAAGAATATTATATTGGGCTTGTTCTTGACCGGAGCATTGGCCGAGTGGTCATGATGGCCTCTGCAGAAGGCGGCATGGAAATCGAAGAAGTTGCCGCAAAAACTCCTGAGAAAATTTTTCGTGAATCAATTGATCCAGCTATTGGATTGCAAGGATTCCAGGCTAGGAAATTGGCTTTTGCCATTGGGATCCCTAATGAACTGGTCAATAAGGCAGTCAAGTTCATGCTTGGACTGTACCAGGTTTTTGTGGAGAAAGATTGCTCCATTGCAGAGATCAATCCACTCGTGGTCACAGGCGATGGGAATGTCATGGCGCTTGATGCCAAGCTGAATTTTGATGACAATGCGCTTTTCCGTCATAAGGACATCTTGGAATTGCGTGATTTGGATGAAGAAGACCCACGCGAAGTGGAAGCCTCCAAATATGAACTTAGCTACATAGCGCTTACCGGCAATATCGGTTGCATGGTGAACGGTGCAGGACTCGCGATGGCCACCATGGATACGATCAAATATTACGGTGGCGAACCGGCAAACTTCCTTGATGTGGGCGGCGGCGCTTCTGAGGAGAAAGTGACGGAAGCATTCAAGATTATTCTTGCCGACGAAGGTGTCAGAGGTATTCTCGTTAATATTTTTGGCGGCATTATGAAATGTGATGTCATTGCCAATGGTGTTGTTGCAGCTGCAAAACAAGTGGGGCTTGATCGACCACTGGTAGTTCGCCTTGAAGGTACCAATGTGGACATGGGGAAAAAGATTTTAAATGAATCCGGTCTGGCGATTCATGCTGCAGATTCTCTGGCAGAAGCGGCACAAAAGATCATCCAATTAGTCGGCTAGGGGGTTGATGACGTGAGTATTCTTGTTAACAAAAATACGAGAGTGATAACCCAGGGGATCACTGGGTCGGCAGGTTTGTTTCATACTAAGCAAGCTATCGAATATGGCACGAAAATAGTGGGTGGTACAACCCCTGGTAAAGGTGGAACCACCATTGAGGGTGTTCCTGTTTTCAATACGGTGGAGGAAGCGGTCAAGTCAACCGGGGCCAATGCATCTGTCATCTATGTCCCACCCGCTTTTGCTGCAGATGCCATTCTTGAAGCAGCGGATGCGGGAATTGAGTTGATTGTGTGTATTACTGAAGGAATTCCCGTGTTTGACATGGTGAATGTAAAACGCTATCTCGAAAATAAAAAATCACGTTTAATCGGGCCAAACTGTCCCGGGGTAATTACTCCTGGAGAATGTAAAATTGGCATCATGCCTGGCTACATTCACAAACGCGGCCATGTTGGGGTGGTTAGCCGAAGTGGGACGTTGACCTATGAAGCAGTGCATCAATTGACACAACTTGGAATTGGTCAATCATCGGCCGTGGGTATTGGCGGAGACCCTGTGAACGGCACGAATTTTGTCGATGTATTGACGATGTATAATAATGATCCTGAAACAGAAGCCGTTATCATGATCGGGGAAATCGGTGGTAATGCTGAAGAAGATGCGGCAGCATACATCAAAGAACACATGAAAAAACCAGTTGTCGGATTTATCGCAGGACGAAGCGCACCTCCTGGAAAACGAATGGGCCATGCTGGCGCCATCATTTCCGGTGGTAAGGGTACAGCCTCAGAAAAGGTGGCTGCCATGGAAGCGGCAGGAATACGCGTGGCAAATACGCCGTCTGAGATGGGATCTACTCTTTATCAAGTATTGGAAGAACGTCAACTGCTGGAAAAATGCAAAAGTTGAGTGAATAGACGTTCCAATTTGCCGGTCTGATCATTTTCAGACCGGCTTTCCATTGTATCAGCATTTATGCAAATGGAGTGCGAAGTTTTTATTTTTTATGTCACACTTGGTATATCTTGATCAATGAGGATGAAGCCAGTGTGAAGTTGCCTCAACTTGCGTTATGGGTGTCTTTTTTATCGGTACCAGGAGTAGGATTGATTACTGCGAACCGATTGTTTTCCCTGATAAATGATTGGGATCGTGCTAGATCGTTGTCACTAAATGACTGGCAGAATTGTCATATTTCTCAGCCCATTGCGAAAAAGATCATGGAACAACTGGATCGGGAATCGGGCATTGAACAATTGGACAGGATGGACAGGCAAGGGATAAAGTTCATGATGATTGGCGATGATGATTATCCATCATGGTTAAGACAGATCTACCTGCCGCCGATTGCCCTGTTCTATTTAGGCTCACGTCCTGTTTTCCAAACCGGTGTCGCTGTGGTGGGAACTCGAAAAGCTACTTCCTATGGAAGGAAAGTGGCATATGATTTAGGAAGTTATTTGTCATCCTATGGAGTAGCGGTTATCTCAGGCCTTGCTTACGGGATTGATGCGGCTGCCCATCAAGGGACAGTTTCACAACACGGTTATACCATCGCAGTGCTTGGCTCAGGCGTGAATCATATTTATCCTGAAGGGAATTTAAAATTAGCAAGAGCTATTCTTGAAAATGGAGGTACTATCCTCAGCGAATTTATTCCAGATACTATGCCTCATAAAGCGTTTTTTCCTATCAGGAACCGCTTGATCAGCGGGATGTCAAAAGCGGTGGTGGTCGTGGAGGCAGGCTTAAAAAGCGGAGCGCTGATCACAGCAGCTTATGCGGTGCAGGACAATCGAGAAGTGTACGCAGTTCCAGGGTCCATCTTCAGTTCGGTTTCTCAAGGTGTACATGAGCTTTTGATGGACGGTGCCATTCCACTTTATGAATTTAGCCATTTAATAAAGGACTTGGGCATTGAGGAAAAACGAGATGGGGATACGCACCTAACTGTGAAACCCAATGACCAATTTGAGGATAGGATTCGTTCCGAATTGACGCTCGGAGTGAAATCATTGCAGGATTTACATACTATATTAGGAAATATCAGCATAACAGAATTGGGGTTGCATTTAAGCGAAATGGAGCTTGAAGGTAAAGTGTCTCGCCTTCGCGATGGACGATATACATTGATTTGATTTGCATTATTTCTTCACTGAGTGATATTATTTGGTGAACCCGAGAGAGTCAAGGAGGGTCTTAGTGGCGGATTATCTTGTGATAGTGGAGTCGCCAGCAAAGGCAAAAACAATAGGCAAATATTTGGGTAGTAAATATATAGTGAAGGCATCAATGGGGCACGTCAGGGATTTGCCCAAAAGCCAATTGGGTGTCGATGTTGATCATGAGTTTGAGCCTAAATACATCACGATTCGTGGTAAAGGCGATATATTAAAGGAATTGAAAGACTCAAGCAAAAAAGTTAAGGCTGTTTATCTTGCGGCTGACCCCGACCGTGAAGGGGAAGCGATTGCTTGGCACTTGGCCCAGAGTCTGGATATTGATCCGCAAAAACCAGTTCGCGTGGTGTTCAATGAGATCACAAAAGAAGCGGTAAAAGATGCCTTCAAACATCCGCGTTCAGTCAATATGGATCTGGTTCATGCTCAGCAAGCCAGAAGAATATTAGATCGTCTTGTGGGTTACCGTATAAGTCCATTGTTATGGAAAAAAGTGAAACGAGGATTGTCAGCGGGTCGTGTGCAATCAGTTGCTGTTCGTTTGATTGTAGATAGGGAAAGAGAGATTCAAGCGTTCAATCCAGAAGAATATTGGACGGTAAATGCGCTCTGTGAGCATCAGGGTGAAAAGTTTACCGCACAATTTCACGGGTATGGCATTGAGAAAGTGGAATTGAAGTCTAAGGAAGAAGTGGATCAGCTTCTTTCACGAATCGAAGGTAAGGAATTTGAAGTAGCTCATGTTAAAGCCAGTGTTCGCAAACGAAATCCAGCCCCTCCATTTACCACGAGCAGTTTGCAGCAGGAAGCGGCAAGAAAACTCGGATTTCGTACGCAAAAGACCATGGCGGTGGCTCAACAATTATATGAAGGAATAGAGATGCCGGGAGCAGGCGCTGTGGGGCTTATTACCTACATGCGTACAGATTCCACAAGAATCGCTGACGGTGCAAGGCAAGAAGCTGCCGAATATATCAAGGGAAACTTCGGACCAGACTATTTGCCGACAAGCGCTAGGCAATACGCTGCAAAAAAAGGGGCACAGGATGCGCACGAAGCAATCCGTCCCACTTCACTCAGTAGGCATCCGGATTTATTAAAGGATATTTTAAGCAGGGATCAGTTGCGGCTTTATCGACTGATTTTTGAGCGTTTTGTCGCCAGTCTCATGGCTGCGGCTGTACTTGATACCATGACGGTGGATATTGAGGTGGGAGAAGCGGTTTTTCGGGCGAATGGGTCGAAAATCAAATTTCCCGGATTTATGAAGCTCTATATTGAGGATAATGACGATCAGGATGAAGAAAGCCGCATGTTGCCAGCGCTTGAAGAGGGACTTATCCTGAAACCGCGTCCCGGTATTCAACCTGAGCAACACTTTACGCAGCCGCCACCGCGTTATTCGGAAGCGAGACTGGTAAAGGCCATGGAGGAATTGGGGATAGGGCGCCCGAGCACTTATGCGCCCACTATTGATGTCATTCAGAAGCGTGGCTATGTTTTGCTTGAGAGCAAGCGCTTTATACCGACTGAACTCGGCGAAATTGTCGTGGATTTGATGAAAGAGTTTTTCCCCACCATCGTCGATGCCGATTTTACGGCGCAACTTGAACAACAATTAGATGACGTGGAAGAAGGCATGCAAAACTACGTCAAAATGCTGGATTCATTTTATCGTGGGCTCGAAACCTATCTTCAAACTGCGGAAGAATCGATGGAACACGTGCAGTTGGAAGAAGAGTTTGCGGATGAATATTGTGATAAATGCGGTAGAAGGATGGTATACAAACATGGGCGGTTCGGCAAATTTCTGGCCTGTCCAGGGTTTCCTGAATGTCGCAATGCAAAGCCAATTCTCAAACACATTGGAGTGGATTGCCCTAGGTGCGGAAAACCCCTTGTAGAACGTAGAGGCAAAAAACGCCGCGTTTTTTATGGGTGCTCAGGGTATCCTGAATGCAATTATGTGCTTTGGGATAAACCAACGGGTCGTGCCTGTCTGGTTTGCGGAGAACCGATGGTGGAAAAAAGAAAGGCGAAGTCAGATGTGGTGAACGAAGTCTGTTCAAATCCGGAATGCAGTTCACATCACGTCAGTGAACAAAGAGGTTAGGAGTGTTCCTGTTGTCATTTACTGATCGGGTTACTGTCATAGGAGCGGGACTTGCAGGATCAGAAGCTGCATGGCAAATCGCAAAGCTTGGCGTGAAGGTTGTCTTGTATGAAATGAGAGGAAAAAAAACTACTCCTGCTCATCATACAGATCAATTCGCAGAACTGGTGTGTTCAAATAGTTTGCGCGCGGCCTCACTGACCAATGCTGTCGGTTTGTTAAAAGAAGAAATGCGTAAGCTGGATTCGATCATCATTCGATCTGCAAATGCTTATTCTGTTCCTGCTGGTGGTGCACTTGCTGTCGACAGGGAAAAATTCAGTCAAATGGTGACTGATCAATTAACCTCCCATCCACTGATTGAAGTAGTGCGTGAAGAGGTAACAGAGATTCCTGATGAGGTGACCGTGATTGCCACTGGTCCGCTGACATCAGAATCGCTGACGAAAAGCATCCTAGGTTTTACGGGTGAACAGTCTTTTTATTTTTACGATGCAGCGGCTCCGATTGTCGATGCGTCCAGTGTGGATATGGAAATTGTGTACAGGGCCTCTCGATACGACAAAGGGGAGCCTGCGTACTTAAACTGTCCAATGACGGAAGAGCAGTTTAATGTGTTTTATGATGCCTTGGTGCAGGCGGAGACAACTCCGGTCAAAGAATTTGAACGAGAAATTTACTTTGAAGGTTGCATGCCGGTCGAAGTGATGGCGGCACGTGGAAAACAAACCTTGCTTTTTGGTCCCATGAAGCCGGTTGGGCTACCTGATCCTAAGACCGGGAAATTGCCGTTTGCCGTAGTACAGCTTCGCCAGGACAATGCGGCAGCATCACTGTACAATCTTGTTGGATTTCAAACCCATCTAAAATGGGGAGAACAGAAGAAAGTTTTTCAACTCATACCAGGGCTACAAAATGCAGAATTTGTGCGCTTTGGAGTGATGCATCGAAACAGTTATTTGAATTCGCCAAAAGTACTTCGTCCTACTTATCAGTCGGTGGCGCGTGAAAATTTATTTTTTGCGGGCCAAATGACAGGGGTAGAAGGTTACGTCGAATCGGCTGCATCAGGGCTGGTGGCAGGAATCAATGCTGCTAGGTATTTACTCGGATTGGACCCGGTTATCTTTCCTGAAGTGACAGCCATCGGAAGTTTGGCCCGATACATCACTCATGCAGATCCAAGGTATTTTCAGCCGATGAATATCACGTTTGGATTGTTTCCCCCAATTGAAGAAAAAGTGCGTAAAAAAAGAGAAAAAAACGAAAAGATTGTGCAACGTTCGTTAAATACAATTCTGAATTTTACCTAAAAACCAAACATTTTTCCTTGAAGTTATTCTTACTTGATGATACGATACGCTTGCATTAGTGTGTTGCGTGTTTTTAACAAGTCAGGAGTGGCTTTCATGGGGCATGAACCAGACATCTCGATGATGTTATGGGATGAAATGATTCATGGTTTTTTAAGATCGCTTGCTGTAGAGAAAAATTACTCTACACATACGATCGAGGCATACCGAAAAGACCTCCATTCGTTTCGCGACTATGTAGCGGGGGACCCAATCCATGTCACTCCTCACATGATTCGTACCTATTTGGGAAAAATTTATGATAAAAAATTAAGCAAGCAAACAATGGCAAGACAATTGAGCGCAATTCGCATGTTTTATCGGTTTATGATGCGGACGAAAAAAATGACTACATCGCCGGCTGAGCATCTGCATGGGCCTCGACTCGAAAAACGTTTGCCTTCATTTTTATACGTCGAAGAAATGAATGAACTGTTGTCTGCGCCTGATCTGGCTCAACCGTTGGGGCAACGAGACAGAGCCATATTAGAACTTCTTTATGCCACGGGCATACGCATTTCCGAATGTGTGCAATTGAACGTAAATGATATTCAAGGGAGTACAGGTATACTTTACGTAGTAGGTAAAGGCAATAAGGAACGGGTGGTGCTTTATGGTCAAAGCGCAAAAAACGCGCTTGATGACTACTTGAGCCACTCAAGGCCAAGTTTGGCTCGCAATGGTGAACAGGCTTTATTTGTCAATCACCTCGGAACCCGGCTGAGCGATCGGTCAGTAAGAAGAATCATTGATAAATATGTTCAGATGGTGGCGTTACATAAACATATCTCACCTCATACTTTTCGCCACTCATTTGCTACGCATATGCTTGAGGGAGGCGCCGATCTGAGGGTGGTTCAGGAATTGTTGGGTCACGAAAGTTTGTCTTCTACACAAATCTATACACATACCGCACGCGAACACCTTGCAAAGGTTTATGAATCTGCACATCCGCGTGCTTAAGTGGAGGCTAATATGTCTGATTTTCATGCGACTACAATCTTTGCGATTCACACCCCTGATGGTGGGGCCATTGCTGGTGATGGACAAGTGACTTTTGGCCAGAACATGATTATGAAAGCAACGGCTAAAAAAGTAAGGCGTATTTATAAAAATCAAGTGGTAGTTGGTTTTGCTGGCAGTGTGGCAGATGCTTTAACATTGCTTGAGAAATTTGAGCAAAAGCTGGAAGAATTCCACGGAAATGTTCCAAGAGCTGCCGTCGAACTGGCGAAATTATGGCGAACTGACCGAATGCTCAGTAAGCTTGAAGCGATGATGATTGCAATGTCTAAGGACAATCTGTTATTAATTTCAGGTACAGGTGAAGTCATTGAACCTGATGATGGAATCTGTGCAATTGGTTCAGGTGGATCTTATGCACTTGCTGCAGGAAGAGCGCTCGCAAGGCATGCGTCTTTAACGCCGAAGGAGATCGCACTACGTTCCCTGGAAATCGCTTCGGAAATTTGTGTGTATACGAACAATCACATTATTGTTGAGAAACCCATTCCT
>JAJZAS010000011.1 GCA_021799325.1 Bacillota bacterium
TCGACATGTTCATATTCTTTTCGACGATTTCATCATTATCATAACACGGTAACCCATAATTTCGTGCTAACTGTTTCCCAAGCGTACTTTTCCCAGCTCCGGTAAATCCGATAAGGGCTATCACGTGAATAACTCCTTTTAGACAGTCTATGATCCGTGACCATCTTATCACTTCTTCCGCATTCTAACACAAATCTGGCGTTAAGGACTCTCGTTCCAAAACGTTAGATGCCGAGTGATGGGATCAAAAATAACGGTAGCCGTCGATTTTGCCCCCTGGATCGTGACAGCACTGGCGCTCAGTGTATATAATCGACTAGCGCTAGTTAATTTTTTACCATTCACATCACAAACACCATCTGAATTTTGAAAGTGAATGGAATCTGCATGGTGACCGTTCAAGAGCAACGACATTTCAGAATTTATGCCCGCGTAAACCAGATCTCGTGCATGAAGCACGTCTATCCGAAGGTTTACTCTTTCTTGTGTGGCTTGAGCTAAGAATAAGCCAGTAGTCATCAAAAGCCCAAAAATCACCAGAACAAACAACGCGAATGGCAATGCGTATCCCTTCTCATCAAAAACTCGTGATATTTGGAGTAAGCGAGAGTTCTGCTTCATAGGATTTTCCCTCATTATCATAATCGATCGTCGCATGAAGTTCGTTGTTGACCACTTGCCAGGACACACGATCCACATTGGTTGAAACCACCACTTCACCATTGCCGTTCAAGGTCCGCAATATCAGATGAGAAATTGGCGAAAAGCCATACGTTGCCACCTCACCATCCGACAAGTTCACTGTCAAAAATGAACCATCCGTATTCACTCGTGTCGAGCAGGTTAAATCTTGAGTCAGCGCGTGATAGAGCACCCACTCATCATCGAGACTTTGCATGATGAAGGTCTCTTGATCCATTGCTTTCCAGCCGAACATCCATAATGAAATCCCCAGCGTCAAGATCAATCCTGTCAAAGTAAGAGAGATCATCATTTCTATCAATGTAAATCCTTTATCTCTTTCATTTTTTACTAGCTTGCAAGGTTTGGAAAACAAACAACGGCTGATCATCTGTATTTTCCTTGTATACAGCGGCATTCACCACCCACAAACCGTTACTGAGGTTACTAGTTGAAACTTTTACCCATAAATTTCCAGAGAGAAATTCAGTTGCGGGTTGCACCACTCCCTGTCCCACCTGGTGAGTTGCCTCATCAAGCGCACCGTGGCCAACAAATGCAGCCTTCTCCATCAACGATGCGTTCTCGAATCCCTTCCACACTGTCTCATCGCCATTAAAGCCAACCGTGGCAATGATGGCGATTACCATCAGTGCCGCAATTACTTCCATCAAATTCATTTCCTCACGCTTTCTAACCCTGATTCACAACGGGGCTTGACGACATTCTGATATCGCCATACTGCAAATAAAGCACAGCATTGCGAATGGCCCCTTCAGGATCCTGAATGATGATTTGACCTCCCTCGTTCACATTGCCTAATGGATTAAACCTGACTGTGGAGCTCGGCAAATGAACAATCCCTTCAAAATAAAAAATGGGGGAGGAAATGCTGCGCGGCGTAAAATGTCCGTTTGATCCGTCATAAAAATAATAGGTCTCACTGTATGGGAGAAAGCGGATTTCCTGATAGACTTGTTTGGTTTGCGCAAGCATTTGTTGGGTGCGAAGGTCGGAAACAATTTGCCAAGCTGAAGTTTCAAGTGCCGCATGATCCTTAGCACTTACAAAAGAAGGAAGAACGATAGAGAGACCCACGCCAAACAAAAAGATGGCAATTACCAGTTCAAGCAGGGTAAACCCATTATCTTTCTTCATGCTCAATCTCCCAATTCTCCATGTGCTGTACAACTCACCTTTACCACCATCGTTGAATTCGTCGTGGTCCCTGTAGAGGATGAGGTAGTGGTAGTGCCAGCAGTACTCGTGCTAGTTGGAGTAATCGTGATGGTATAATCGCCACCGCTTGGACAAGCAGGAACCGAGTCGATATAGCCATTAGTTTTCAGGTCATTCAGAATACCGGCTGTATCCGTCTCAGGTGGATATTGGTGATTAGCAAGATAGTACTCCGTCAGCGCAGCCCGTATCATTTTTTGATTACCTTCACATCCCATTTGTGCAGCATTTGCTCCTGCTGTCTGCAGGTTGGGTAATGCAATGGCCATCACCACAGATACGATGAAAAGCGCAATCACCATTTCAATCAGTGTAAATCCGTTCTGTTCGGTTATTTTTTTCTTCATTTGTACTAATATTTTCATGATTTTGTCCTCTCCTTTTATGAAAGTTGTTTCACTAGGTCAGTCATCGGTAAAAGCAATACCAGTGTCACCCCCCCTACCATCGCTCCCAAGATGAACAAACTTGCTGGTTCGAAGAACGAAAACAAGCGTTCTACCGTCCTGTCAAAACTTCGTTCATAATAATTTTTTAACCGTTTTGCGCCCCCTTCAAGATCACCTGTTTGTTCAGCAATGGTGAGCATCGAAGCGGCCAATTCTGGAAAATACGGTGTTAGTCTTAACGCATGGGACAGCGTGGTGCCCTTTTCCACCGCGTGAAAGATCGTTGTCCACTCGCTTCTCATCCGAGCGGTATTAGTCGAAATCATGACCTCCATCGCTGTCAACAAATCCACTCCTGCGCCCAAAAGTGCGGATAGGGTTTCAAAATTCTGCATGGCTTTGAGTATTCGCAACCATGCCCCCCACGAATGGCGGACCACCCTTTTTTCCACACGAGTCAGCCAACGGTCCCTCTTCCACCAAAACAACACCACGAGACCGCCCACTAATAAAATCGTATAAGGTAACGACATCACCACCACATTGGCTAGCATCATCACTACCTGCACCTGACGAGGGATTTCCAAATTCAAGGAGTGATAAAACTTTAAAAAGTGTGGAATCACTTGCCAAGCCATCATATACATCGAAACCAGGGAGAGACACATCAACAAAATAGGGTAGGAAAGCATTTTTCCTAGCTTCTCCCGGCGCAATCTACGGTGATTGAAATAGAGCGTTAAACTTTGAAATGCCTGATCCAATTCCCCCGTCACGAGGCCCACCCGCAAAAAAGAAACCGCCACCTCCGGAAACCCCTCACGTTCAAACACTTCCTCCACCGCTTCTCCACGACTGATTGAATCTTTCATGTGTTTGGCCCATCCATATCGTTTGGGAGCGACCAACACGAGTGAATCGAGCGACTGGTTCAGATCGATTCCGGCTGAAAGCAAATCAGCGAGATCGGCAACAAAAAATTCAATTTGTCTCGATGGCGGCTTCCTCTTTTTCCGCAACAAACATTTTCAGTCCCTTCACGTTGTATTCGGACGTCCTGGTTTGATCACGCAAAAATCGTTGAATGTGACTTGTCCCAAGCATGTTGAATTCCGCACGGCGCGCCATCACCCCCACTTGGTGACACTTCTCGCACCCCTCTCCATGACACTCGTCGCACTGTATCGGTACAAGTCGTTGCCAGATGATGAGTTTCAGCGACTCTGATAGATAGGAGCGCTCCACGCCGAATTCAAGTAAACGCGTGATCACTTGATAAGGGGAATCGGCGTGGACTGTACTAAGCAAATGGTGACCCGTCAAACCTGCACGAACCGCAATTTGCGCGGTGAGTTCATCGCGGATCTCGCCTACCATCAACAAGTCTGGATCCTGTCTGAGCGCATTGCGAAGTCCTTCCGCAAAAGTCAGACCGATTTTTTCATCAACCTCTACCTGCGAAAAGGAATCGAGTTTCCGCTCGACCGGGTCTTCAATGGTCAGAACGGATTCCCCAAGCAAATTGCGCTCCCGCATCAGCGCATACAGTGTAGTGCTTTTGCCGGAACCAACCTTACCGGCAGTGATGAGCATTCCACCTGCTCCCGAAAAAAATTGACGCACTTCCTCTTCCAATGCTTTTGTAAAGCCAAGCGATGCCATTGATTTCCAGGGATTCTCTTTAGGGAGTATTCGCACCACTGCCCGTTCTCCACGAATCGTGGGCATGGTCGCCATGCGTAAATCGCATTCTGCATCGCCGTGCAAAAAATGATACTGCCCATCCTGCGGTCGGCGTCTTTCCGCGAGTGACAACTTCGCTAGTACTTTCAACCTAGCCATCGCGCTTTGCTCCGTATAAAAAGGAAATTCAGATACTTGATCCAAAGGCAAAAGCTTGCCATGGATGCGTAAGTGAATGCCAATCCCATCAGGAAACGGATCAAAATGTAGATCGGAAGCACCAAGCATTAGTGCCTTCTGAATAATCTGATCCACTTGTTCGCTGATTTCGATGTCCAAAACCTCACCTCCAAGCGCTTATAGCGAAACTGTTCAAGCACTTGGAGTAAGAACCTTTTTACCATGGGAAATTGTCAGTCAAGATAGGAGAAAAACGGGGTATTTCACCAATTTGTCAATTTCAAAGTGAGAGGATGAAAGGAAACACGGTGTTCCACTTTTTCATATCTGTAAAATTGCACATCAGGCGTCATCCCGGCAAATGACACGATGCCATGTGCCAAATCACGATAGCCGTATGCTTCCTTCAGATCTTTTCGCGAAGGCACCGCAGGGCTAGACGGATGACTGTGTAATGTAGCAAGTAGATCCATTCCCGATACCTTCGCCTTCATGATGATGGGAACGAGATCCCTTGGGGATGCGTTGTAATTTCTCGCATCCGGATTATCGCTTGCGATCGGCTGAAAATTTTCTATCATCCACTCCTTCTTCAACCGCCTGCCAAAAAGCAGCCCTCCACTCTCATATGGCAGCGCTGCTTCAAGAAATTGAATCATTTGTTCGCGTATATCTGAGGTTATGATCAGTTGCCAGACGTCAAATGCACGGCCATGATCGCCTTTTCGCTCCATGCGATCACTTCCTCCGTTACGCCCATCTCTCTCATCTGCGCAGTGGTGAACCAGCCGATGTCAAGCGACTCGTCATTTTTTGATAGTGTGGTATCCCCCAACGGCCTTGCAAAATAGATGAGATCAATGTGCTGATGTCCGGGTTCAATGTCTTCGAGTTGGATGCCAGCAGGGCGCACGAGTGCATGATCAAACCCGGCAGGTTCATAATCCGAGACAAGCTCCACCTTGATACCTGTTTCTTCATAGACTTCTCGCACTGCCGCATGATCCGGCAATTCTGGTGCGTCAATATGACCACCTGGAGGCAGCCATCTGCCCAGTTTTTTATGTAACAAAAGCAGTACCCGATCCCCATCCACTACCACGCCGGTCGCCACAAAGTCACGGGTCACGCCATCATTGCCCCTGTACATGGTTGGCCTCCTCTCGTTAGTCCACAAAATCAAATTCCAAATCCCCGACACGGATGACATCGCCATTGCCCGCTCCGCGTTCACGTAGCGCATTGTCCACTCCAGAGCGCTTCAAAATGCGCTGGAAGCGTTTCACCGCATCATACTGATCAAAATTGGTCATTTGCACCAGTTTATCAAGCTCATTGCTAACCACCACATAAACCTCTTGATCCATCTCAATGGAAAATTGGATCTTTTGCCCTTTTGCCGTATACACGACTTCGTCCGCCGACACTTCTTCTGGTTCCGGCTCTTCATCGGGCATCGTATCAAGTAAATAGCCGACACGCGACATGAGTTCATCTACTCCGGATCTTGTCGCTGCGGAGATAGGGATTACTTCAAGCTCCGGATAACTCGCTTGAAATTCGCGCAAATGCGCTTCTGCTTCTGGCACATCCATTTTGTTAGCGGCGATAATTTGTGGTCGTTTCAGTAAAATGGGATTGTAGGACTCCAGTTCCTTCTGAATCACCTGATAGTCTTGTACGGGATTCCTCTCTTCGGTTGCCGCCATATCAATCACGTGAATCAACACACGTGTACGCTCGACATGACGCAAAAATTCATGCCCAAGTCCCAACCCCTCGTGAGCGCCTTCGATAAGCCCCGGTAAATCTGCAAGAACAAACGATCGTCCTTCACCAAGCGTGACGACCCCCAAATAGGGCGACAACGTGGTGAAATGATAAGCGGCAATTTTCGGTTCTGCCGCGCTGACTACTGATAATAGCGTGGATTTCCCGACACTAGGAAACCCGACCAGGCCCGCATCTGCCAGCAACTTCAATTCGAGGACCACCGTGCGTTCCTCGCCAGGTTCACCTTTTTCCGCCATATCCGGTGCCTTGTTCTTTGCGTTCGCAAAGTGCACATTGCCTCGACCACCGCGTCCACCTTTGACGATCACTGCGCGTTCACCGTCTTGCGTCAAGTCCGCAATCAACTCATTCGTGAACGCGTCTCGCACCACCGTTCCCGGTGGCACTTTTACGATCAGGTCTTCAGCATGAGCGCCGTATTGATTCTTGGGACGGCCATTTTCGCCGTTTTTTGCCTTAAAATGCCGCTGATAGCGAAAATCCATCAATGTGCGAAGCCCTTCGTCCACCACGAAAATCACATTGCCTCCGCGACCGCCATCTCCGCCTGCAGGCCCACCCAATGGCACGTATTTTTCCCTTCGGTAAGCCACCATGCCATTCCCGCCGTCTCCCGCTTTCACCTCAACTTTTGCCGTATCGACAAACATCGGAACACTCCTTTTTTTTATGAAAAAAAGCAAAACCCAGTCGCGCGCGGCAACTGGGTCAAAAGTCAAGCCTAGCTTACAGTGCAGTCTCTACCGGTTCACTTGCCGCTACTGGATAGACACTCACGCGCTTACGATCATGGCCGAAGCGCTCAAATTTTACCACACCATCCACTTTGGCAAACAAGGTGTCGTCGCCACCGCGTCCCACGTTGGTCCCTGGATAAATACGGGTACCACGCTGGCGCACTAAAATGCTGCCACCTGTCACCAATTGTCCATCTCCACGTTTCACGCCAAGGCGTTTCGCATGGCTATCGCGCCCGTTGCGAGTGGAGGACACACCTTTTTTATGTGCAAATAATTGTAAATTATAACGCAACAATGTAATAACCTCCTGTCACTTTTTCAATAATTGTTCTTTAACCCGCAAATACTTGCTGTGTTCTTCGGCTATTCCCATCAGACCGACTCGAAGGCTATGTGCCAACCACTGCGTCTTCTCATCATCGCTGACTTCCACATCCATCAAGCCTTCGCTTGCCTGGTAGCTTAGCGTGGTTCCGCAAAGCGCCTCCACGCTATTGACAAAATTGATGGACAAGGCAGAAACTGCCGAACATACAATATCCTTGCCGTATTCACCAGAACCCGCATGACCTTCGATAAGAAAACGAGTAATCTTTCGCGTCTGGTTCGGCATGACGGTTTCAAATATCTGCGCCCGAATCATGAATTAACCTTGAATGGCAGTCACTTTGACCTTTGTATAAGGTTGACGATGGCCTTGCTTGCGGCGATAGTTTTTCTTGGACTTGTATTTGAACACGATGATTTTCTTGCCTTTACCGTGTTCGACAACCGTTCCCACTACTTTTGCGCCATTGATGACTGGAGAACCCACCTGAACTTTTCCGTCTTTCTCAAGCAGCAACACTTTATCAAACGTGTATTCTGCACCAGCTTCTGCGTCGAGTTTCTCAATGTAAAGCGTAGAGCCTTCCTCTACTTTATACTGCTTACCGCCTGTTTCAACAATCGCGTACAATACGCGCACCTCCAACTATTGGGACTCGCTGTCTAGGCACAGACTGATCTGTTTAAGCCTATGGACATGCGGTGACACACTACCGACATACTTTATCACAAATGAGGTAACTACTGCAATAGCCTTTTGATGGGCTCCATCCACATGCCCGCATCAAATATCGCTCGAAGCACTTCTTTTTCCTCTATCATGAGTTGATCAGTCAACCCTTCTTTAAAAATATCTTGCTTCTCCTGTAAATAGATCACATGGTACGCCTCCGGAACGAACTTCGACGCCACCTTGCCAATCCCCATTTCGCTATCGACAATCAGCGTACGAAGCACCTTTGTGTCCGTATGATCCCTCCGTTTATGATCCAAAAAACGCAGCAAATCATAGCGGTTCTGACGTCTCAACGTGATCGCAGAGACAAGTAAGAATACACCTAATATCAACATACCCGCTTCCGGATAACCAAGCCACAATGCCACGCCACCAAGCACGATCAGTATGGTGGATAACGCAAATGACATCTGCGTCAACACCTCCGTAGACTTTTCAAAGCCTCTCGTCAATGACAAACCAGCCCTTGCGATCCGTCCACCGTCAAGCGGTAATGCCGGTAACATATTAAAAAAAAGCAGCGTAAAGTTCATTCCGATAAAGGGTCTTGCCACGTCTCCAGGAATCCATCCCACCATCATCAACAAGATCGTAAATAAGGCCAGTACTAGATTCACAAGCGGTCCGCTGACGGCGATTAGCACTTCATCGCGTGGACTCCACCCCACGTGCTTGCCGCTGATTCTTGCCACGCCGCCAAACGGATACAACTCTACCGATTCTATGCGATAACCTAGTCGCATCGCCACCACGGCATGCCCCATTTCATGCAATAACACCACAGCAAACAATCGCAGCATAAGCCATAAAAAATGGCCAAAAAACGCATAGATCAACATAAGCAAAAAAAACGGGTTAATTCGAACAGGAAATGTTGTTTTCAAGTCACTTCACCGACTGGAAGAGTTGAAGCGGATTTCGATACGCACCTTTATAGATATAGCCAAACGTCAATTCCGTCTGATGCGATGGTAACATGCCCACGAGTTGACCGGAAACCACATACTCCTGCGGTTTGACAAATACTGTCCCCAGCTTCGAATAAAATGTCTCCCCATCACTGCCATGATCAATGACCACATAATTGCCACTTGCTTGGCTCTCGCCTACCCGAACGACCAAACCATCCGCTGCCGCCAGCACATGTGCGCCTGGTCTGCCTTGGATCACCACATCAGGATTCACCACAGAAAAGTTTCGTACCACTTTTCCTGCCATCGGTTGAACAAAACTGATTTTTGGTGCCGCGGCAGGTAACGCGGTGATGGCAGAGGAAGGTATTGTGCCAAAATTCCTCGCAATGGCAGGTGGCATCACGATGGTGGAGTAGTCGATGCGCATGGTGGACTGCACCAATCGTTGCACCGTCTTGGCAATCGGTCGGTCGCTGTGAAAAAACATCCACATGGCTGCAAATAACACCACTGCGCCGATGGCTTGTATAAAAAAACGCTGTGTCAGCGAGCTTTCAGGCGCCTCATTGGCGGCACTCTTAAATCCACCACGATACGGTCGTTTTTTTGATTTACTATTTTTAGAGGTAACTGATCTTGCCGGTGATCCTACCTTAGATCGAAATCCCATCCATGACCGTGGAGAGCCATAAAGGTCATCATCAGGTGACAACGAATACTCTGGTCGAATTTCTTCTTGATGTTCACTTGACTGATAAGGATTCTCCACAAAAAAACCCCCTCCGCGCTGGAACGATATCCTCGTCCCAAAAAACGTATGCGCGAAAAAGGGGTTCTATGCTTAGCTTATCGAATCATAATGATTATCCAAGTCCCATCATTTTTTTCATCCGCTTAAAAAATCCGGACTGTTCCTGCAAATTCATGAGCGGTACTGGTTCCCCGATAATTCGCCTGGCAATATTGCGATAAGCCTGAGAAGCCTTGGAATCCGGTTTGACTACTGTCGGCTCCCCTTGGTTCGCGTTTTTAATCACTTGCTCATCGTCAGGAACAATACCTAGTAAATCTAATGATAAAACGGAAATAATATCGTCGATATCAAGCATTTCACCATTTTTCACCATATGAGGACGAATTCGATTGATGATGAGCTTGGCAGGTGGAATTTTTTCTGCCTCCAATAAGCCAATCACCCGATCCGCATCGCGAACAGCCGCCTGTTCCGGCGTAGTGACCACAATCGCCTGGTCGGCCCCAGTAATGGCCACGCGAAAACCGTGCTCAATTCCTGCCGGGCAATCAATAAGTACATAATCAAAATCCATTTTGAGTTTGTGAACGATCGCCTGCATTGCACTGGTACTAAGTGCCAGCTTGTCCTTGGTTTGTGCGGCTGCAATCATATACAATTGATCAAATCGTTTATCTTTAATTAGCGCCTGTTCTATTCGGCAATTTCCAGTTGCGATATCGACGATATCGAAGATAATTCGATTATCAAGTCCCATTACCACATCTAGATTACGTAACCCAATATCTGTGTCAACAAGGCAAACCTTTTTTCCCAAAAGGGCAAGTGCCGTACCAATATTGGCGGTCGAAGTGGTCTTCCCAACGCCACCTTTTCCGGAAGTCACGACAATCGCTTCGCCCATGACCTTCCCCCCTTAAATCACTGCTTTATCTGACATGATCAGCGTTTGAAAGTGTTGTAAAAAGGACATTTTTTCTACGGCCATCTGATCTCCTTCAAGATGCGCAAATTCCATCTCCGCAGGATGCGCGTAAGCTTCGGGTGATCTACGGATGACGGTGGCAATTCGCACCTGAATGGGTTCAAAGTAGGCAGCAGCCACAATCGCTCTTACATTGCCTGAAGCGCCCGCATGAACATAGCCACGCAAGCGACCAAATACATAGATATCGCCAGACGCTACAATATGCGCCCCCGGATTCACATTGCCAATGATGATCACATCGCCATCATGCTCAACCATCTGACCTGATCGAACAGTGCCTTTATAGACGTAAGGGGCTTTTGGCAATAACTTATTCGGGACTGGATCATCTTCAATAGCTTCCTGATACACCTTAACCTGAATTTCTCCGACAGCAAGAAATGCCTTCTCGACAGCATCTTGAATCTCTGGCGTCAATTCGCGGTTGCCATAATCCACAAATGCGGTCACCTTGGCACCACTTGAAAAAGGGGACGACCCATTACCCAACTTGGCAGCCAGCGCATCAAGCACCTTGTCAAAATGCACATCATCAGCCAGCTTGAAAACAAGCCCATTTTTTATACCCTTAATGGTTACATAATCTTGGCCGGCAGGTTCTAATGCCGTGTTGGTTAACATTTACAAGCCCGTCCTCCCGTCGAAAACTCTCAACATTTTGTATTCAACGCGAGAATTGTGATTTCCTGCTGAACGTTCAAAGAAACGGTCAAACATGGCCCTCGCAATCGGTCCGGTAGAATCGGCCCCATGCCCCCCTCCAGGAACTGCCACCGCAATAGCGATCTGCGGATGGGAGTAAGGGGCAAATCCGATAAATACCGCGTTGTCAAACCCGTCTATTCCCGTTTCTGCGGTACCTGTTTTGCCTGCGGGTTCATAGGTGACGCGCTTTCCCGAATGAAATGTAGAATAGGCCGTGCCTTTGGGATCATTGCATGCCATGTAGAGTCCGTACATCACGGCATCCCAATCTTCTTTTGGCAAACTAAGCGCCTTATCTTGATAGCGATGGATCGACATTTTTTGATTGCCGATCCATTTTACCACATGCGGTTCAATTCTCACGCCCCGATTGGCAAGAGTCGCCGCATAATTGGCTAATTCCATGGTTGTGAAGACCTCATTTTGGCCAATTGCCGTGTATGGTAAATCTGTTACTTGACCTGAATGCATATTGACAAATCCATTCTCAGTATCCGGAAGGTCACGTATGACAATGTTTCCAAGTCCAAAATGCTTTTGAAATGACCTTAAGTTGTTTAGTGTTTGCAACCTGTCTATTAAAAGCCAGCGAGGAATTTGCTTGACAGATTTTGGTGGCCAATTGCCATAACGCATGCTGAGTTTATAAAAAAACACATCGCACGACTCGGCAAGCGCCATGGGGAGAGTCAAAAAACCATGATGGCTCCAACAATGAATGGCAGTACCATCCGTTTTGGGAAGCGTATAACTGCCATCACAATATTCCGCATGATATGGTGTCAATGCACGCTGATGAAAAGCAAATAGGGCCGTGAGCGGTTTCATCACTGAACCCGGTGCGATTGGCATTTGTGTCGCCCAGTTTTGTTCCGCAGGCAAAAACCTGCTTTGATACTCCCAATCCGTCATTCCATGAGCCATCCAGGAAGGATCATAGGTAGGATAACTGGCAAGCGCCAAAATTTCACCATTTTGAGGGTTAATCGCAACTGCCATCGCATGGCTGACCTTCTTGTGCCCGTACCATTTTAAGTGCATCACCTGTTTAGCCAAAATGGCTTGTACTTGGCGCTGATACTGGCTATCAATCGTGAGGATCAACGGCTTCCCTTTTCGAGACGGTCTACTCTCAGCCAGACGCCGGATAGGCAATCCCTTACTGTCAATTTCCACTGCAATTTTACCGGGAGATCCCCTAAGTGAATCATTATAGGATTTTTCTACGCCACTCCAACCAACCATCGCGTTTTCCGGAAAACCTGCTTGCGTGTACTGCTTTAAGCGCGATTGCGGAATCGCATGGATGTAGCCAAGGAGATGACAGGCCACCTCATTTTGCGGATATTGTCTCACAGAATCAGGGATGATTTGAATTCCCGGCAATTGCCGCTGATGTTCCGCAACAAATGCCAATGCCTGTGCAGAGATGCGATTGGCAATAAAAACCTGCAGCCTCGCATCATTAATTCCCTGCATGATACGCCTAAGCGTTTCTGGAGACATGCCGATTTTTTTTGCGAGTTCATGAAGTAGATCAGGATGGATACTCGAAAAGCCACGAGTGTACACCAAACTGTAAATCGGTTCATCATAAGCAAGGAGTTGGTGATTACGGTCATAAATTTCTCCACGAGGGGCTGGCGTTGGCAATAAGTTGACATGATTGCGATGTGAAAGTTTTTCAAAGCGTTCATGCTCTGTGCCCTGAATCACAATCAAGCGCATTTCTAAGACAAACGCCATCAGCGCTAGTGCAGGAAAGAAAAACCGCAATCTGCGGACGCGTTGCGGTTCAGACTTGCGTTTCTTTTTTTTAGCCTTTTCGCTCATTGCTCACAAATCCTATCGGCTCATTCCCGAAACAATCTCCCGGGATTAGCGTTTGCAATCATGCCTCATTTGTTTCATCCGAATAGGATTTTTTTACTTTCGACACGAGCACCCAGCGATAAAAGAAGTAAAGCACCAATGCACAAACAAAGGTGGAGATGGTCATAGCCGTTGACGTTGAGATGACCACGCTGATACTGGTTCCGAGTTGGCCAAACAAGCGACTAATCCCATAAGACAACCAGACATAGAACTCCGTACTGATCACGACGAGCAGTAAAGACAATAATAGACTAACCCGCATGAATAAACTTCGGATATATCCGCTGACATAACCAATCATTGCATAGGCAAAAGCACTCTCACCAAGAAAAGACCCAAAACTTGCATCCTGAATCAATCCAATCACAATACCAAAGATGAGTCCTTCCCTCGAACCGCGAAACACACCGACCATCACCAGTGCAATCACAATCAGGCTAGGCTCTAGCGAGTGTAAAAAAGGCACCTGAAAGACAGTGGATTGCAGAATCAAACTCAAAAAGAGCGCAACAAAATATCCGATCAGTCTCATGGTTGCACCTGTCCTGGCTTAGGTGCTAGAACAAACACGTAATTCAATTGATTCATGTTGGCAAGTGGCTTGACGAGCGCCGAACGGGTGATGCTCGTCCCATCAGAAATAAAAGAGACCACCCTGCCAATCGGAATCCCTTTCGGGTAGATATTGCTAAGTCCGGACGTGACGACCAAATCGCCAGGGTGAATATTGGTTGCCAACTGTGAGATGAATTGCATCAGGTAAAGACCCTGATGGGTCGGCGACCCGGATATCACCCCATAAACAGGCGCTCCGCCAGAAACGATCGAAGCAGACACTCCATCCGCTGTTTCAGAAGAAGTTAAGAGTTCCGCTGCAGCACTGTATGCCGCAACCGACTGCACCCGACCCACAAGATCCCCGTTTTGGTCAAGAACTGGCATGGAAACTCCCACACCTGCTTTTTGCCCGACAGATAGGACAATCTCAGAATTCCAAGAAAGTGGGCTGCGCCCAGTAATTTCGCCAGCGATCAAGTGAAACTGAGGCGACTTACCTTGATAGTGGAGCATGGATTTGAGCTGTTGGTTTTCATGTTGCGCTTCATTCAGCTGAATTCGTAGCAACAAGTCTTCACTGGCTGTTTTCTTCAGTGCCGCATTTTCAGCGTATAAGTTTTCCAGATCTTTTAACCGTGTAAAGAATGTCTCGACTTGAAACACCGGTCCATAGAATACCCTACCCACCATCGAAGTGATATCAATGGTGAATTTCTCAGGCCATGACACTTGTGTTAAACGCGAACGCAAAGAAACCCCAGCCAACACCACGAGTAAAATTACTGCAGCCAAAAAAGCAAATAACCGGCCACCTGAAAAAAACCTATTCACGAATGCGCCTCTCCCCTATCCCACCGCAGGTGACTAGCGGCGGGAGCGCCTTTGCGATTGTACTTTTCGATCTCTCAAAATTTCAATGTTATCGAGTGCCTTGCCTGTCCCAAGCGCCACGCAATCAAGCGGATTTTCGGCCACAATCACTGGCATCCCCGTCTCTTTTGATAAAAAGCGATCCAGTTGATGCAGCAGTGCGCCACCGCCTGTCAATACAATGCCGCGGTCCATGATGTCCGCAGCGAGTTCCGGAGGGGATTTTTCCAAGGTCACTTTCACCGCGTCAAGAATACTAGTCACTGTGTCAGATAGCGCATTTGCTACTTCCCTGCCAGTGATATTGATCGTCTTTGGCAATCCGGACACGAGATCACGGCCGCGGATTTCAAGTTCTCCTCCTGCCTCTTCCGGCAACGCAGAACCGATGTTCATTTTCAGTTCCTCTGCCGTCCGTTCACCGATCAATAGGTTATAGTTGCGCTTGATGTGATTCATAATCGCTTCGTCCATTTCATCGCCTGCCACACGGATCGAACGGCTGGTGACAATACCACCAAGAGAGATGATAGCCACTTCTGTGGTTCCTCCCCCGATATCCACTACCATACTGCCGGTAGGATCGCCAACAGGCAATCCAGCGCCAATTGCTGCGGCCATCGGTTCCTCAATGGTTGCTGCTTCTCTTGCGCCAGCCTGCAACGTGGCATCCACCACCGCACGGT
>JAJZAS010000012.1 GCA_021799325.1 Bacillota bacterium
AAAGGGGAGAACTAACCAATCACGATCATTTTTTTCCTTTAGCCAATCGGACAACAGTCTTGAAGATACCGGCACCAACATCAGGATATCATCTGAGGCATGATGATTGTCGTGTAACATCAGCGGTAGCCGCTCGTCAGCCCCATTTAACAAAAAATTCGAAGTAATTGCCTCTAATAAACTTTCTTCCTGAAGTTTATCCCTTTTTATCCGCAAATAACTCCAAGACCCTGACAATCCCCCCTGGTCCGATGAATGGTTGGGTGTCCACGGGTCGATGGGTTTCCTGACGCGGGGATTTTCCGACTGCAAAATAGCCATTACATCTTCGATGACCGCGCTGGCTGTTGGCCTTTCCCCCGCCCCTTTACCAACTAACAACAAATCGCCAACCACATCAGCTTGAATGAGTACCGCATTAAATTCATCGCGAATTCCCGCTAGAGAATCTGTGTTGGGAATCATTTGCGGTCCTACGCTAAGCGTGACAGACTCCCCATCGTAACTCGCCTCTGCCACCAGTTTGATGACACCGTTCATCTTTTTGGCAACTGCCATATCCACCGCATCAATTTCCGTGATTCCCTGCCTCTGCACATGAAGTTCGTCTGAGGTGACCGGAAAAGCCATGGATGCCAGAATCATCAATTTATAGGACGCGTCAAATCCTTCTACATCATTTGTCGGATCGGCTTCCGCAAATCCCGCTGCCTGCGCCTGTGCCAGCGCACTCTCAAATGAGCTTCCCTGCTCTGCCATCTGCGTAAGGATGTAATTGCATGTACCATTCAGGATCCCTCGCAATGAGGAGACACGATTGGCGCTTAGATAGGCTTGAAGCGTTCTGATGACAGGTATGCCGCCACCCACACTTGCCTCATAGAGCAAATGCACCTGACGATCGGTGGCAATTTGCAATAGTTCCTGTCCGCGTTTGGCGAGCAATTCCTTGTTCGCCGTCACCACATGCTTCCCCGATTCCAGCGCTTTTTTGACAAGGGTATACGCAGGATCAATCCCGCCCATCACTTCCACGACAATATCAATCTCCGGGTCGTCCACAATCAGGCTCCCGTCTGTGATCAGTTGCAGCGCATCGACCTCTACTCTCCGTTCCTTTTCGATATCCTTGACAAGAATTTTATTAATTTCAATGGAAACACCAAGCTGTGATAAAATATGCCCGCTGTTTTCCCGCAGCGCTTTCACCACGCCGGCACCAACAGTACCAAGCCCAAACAGTCCCACTTGCACCTTTCGAATCTTATCCATCCTTACACTTCTTTCTTCAGTTCACTCTCCAAAATTAAAGCACGCCCTGGATGAGCTCTCGCAACTGGTCAAATTCAATCAGGAATGCATCATGACCAAACGGGCTGTGAATATGTGCGTACCTAGCATTCACTCCGCACGACTTCGCTAATTCCACCGCTTGCATCAGATCACTTGCAGGATATAAAAGATCATTGTCAATGCCGACCCAGACTAATTCTGCCCTGATGCTTGACAGCGCGGCAGAAAGTCCTCCCCTGGACCTGCCAATGTCGTGCGAATCCATCGCACGTAGCAGCGTCAAATACGACTGGGCATCAAAGCGTTTGACCAGCTTATCGCCTTGATAACGAAGATAGCGATTGACCTGAAATTCGCCATCCTCCGTCTCTCTTGCAAACCTTTCCTTGAAAAGTGAAGCGGTTCGATAAGTGATCATGCCAAGCATTCTCGCCACACGCAACCCCTGATCCGGGAATTTCCCCGCTCTCAGGTAATGGCCCCCCACATAATTCGGGTCACCCAAGATCGCTTGCCTCATCACGTCATTATAAGCAATTCCCATTGTGGAAAATTCAGGATCAGCCGCAATGACCACTGATTTTTCTACCACATCTGGGTACATAATTGCCCATTCGAGCGCCTGCATGCCGCCCATCGAGCCCCCAATGACAAGCTCGATCCGTCGAATATGTAAATGATCAGCAAGCGCCTTTTGTACATTGACCATATCGCGAATGGTGATATCGGGAAAATCAGCCCCATACGCCTCTCTCGTGCCTGGTTTCACACTGGCGGGGCCTGTCGTACCAGCACACCCTCCGAGGACATTGGAACTCACGACAAAATACCTGTCGGTATCGATTGCTTTTCCCGGACCGATGAGTGCCCCCCACCATCCCGGACGTCCCTCTATATCCGCAGCATGCGCATCGCCAGTCAGGGCGTGACACAACCAGACCACGTTATCGCCAGCCACACTTAAATTCCCATAAGTTTCATATGCGATTTCCACATCCCATAAAACTGTACCCGATTCTGTCACAAATTCCTTCAATGTCCAAGTTCCAGCTTGCGAGCTGGGCAATTTCGGAGCGTTCGCTAGTTGTTGATTGAGCATCATATCCCAGCCTCCCTTCGAGAAAAGTCCACTAAAAAACCCCTCAATGATGAGGGGCATTTGTCATGACAATATACCCTCTCATCTTTCAGAACCACTGGTTCTGCTGGAATTGGCACCTTTCCTTGATCTCACTATTCGATCAAAGACGGTTGCCGGGCTTCTTCGGGCCAGTCCCTCCGCCGCTCTAGATAAGAGATATCCGATTATTAAGTTGTAGGAAATTTAGCATAGGTTAAGGAAACTGTCAATAGACGGTTGTACTCACTCTGCTGCCAGGTGAGCAAGAATAGTTTTCGCCATCTTATCGCCAATTCCCGCTTTGCGAAATTCTTCAATGGGAGCCTCGCGCATTTCTTTCACACTTGCAAAGTGTTTTAAAAGTTGCTTTCGCCTTGCTTCTCCTACACCAGGAATGTCGTCAAGCACGCTGTGCAGGGCGCTCTTTTTATGTGTATCACGATGAAACGTAATGGCAAAACGGTGTACCTCATCCTGAATCCGCTGCAATAAATGAAATGCAGGAGAGCCAGGATCGAGTGGAACCGGGTCTGATTCATCGCCAAAAAAAAGCTGGCTAGTGCGATGTCTGTCATCTTTTGCAAGCCCGCATACGGGAATCTCCAGCGACAATTCGTTTTGCAATACATCGAGTGCCGATGAAATCTGCCCTTTTCCACCATCCACGACAATCAGGTCGGGCATCGTCCCATTTTCCCGCAAAAGCCTCGTATATCGGCGCCTGATCACTTCTTTCATGGATGCGTAATCATCTGGCCCTTCAACGGTCTTGATGCGAAATTTGCGATATGATTTACGGTCCGGTTGACCATCTGCAAAGACCACCATCGCAGCAACAGGGTCCACGCCCTGAATATTCGAGTTGTCAAACGACTCGATTCGATGCAGCGCGTCAAGACCAAGCACGTTGGCAAGTTCCTGCATCGCACTGATCGTCCGGGATTCGTCTTTCTCCATGATGCGAAACTTCTCTTCTAGCGCCACCCTGGCATTGCTGATGGAAAGTTGAACTAGGTCCTTCTTTTTTCCGCGTTGTGGCGTCATAATCGCCGCACCCAAAAACTCTTTCAGTCCCTCCGTGTCCACCCCATCCTGAAGCCAAATTTCCTTTGGAATGTCCGGATTGTCATAGTAATACTGAGCGATATACGAAGCCGCATCCTCTTCTAGACGCTGATAATGCCTGAAAATAGCTGCCGAGCGCTCCACCATCTTGCCCTGGCGCATAATGAACACTTGCACGCTTAAATATCCGCGGTCCGCATAAAACCCAAACACATCGCGATTGATGCGATCCGCAAGCGTCACCTTCTGGGTTTCCATGACCTGATTGATCTGTGTGATGAGATCCCTAAGTTCAGCCGCCCGCTCAAAGTTCATCTGTGCCGCCATGTCTTCCATTTGTCGCGTAAAGTCCTTGGTGATGTCCTTATAGCCACCGTTCATGAACTGAGTAATTTCTTTTTTGATCTCCTGATACTTCTCTTGATCCACCGTAAATTCGCATGGTGCCAGACACTGCCCGATGTGATAATAAAGACACACTTTATTTTTGATCGTTCGGCATTTTCGCAGTGGATACAAACGTTCAAGGAGCCTTTTGGTCTCTGCTGCCGCCCCTCCACTCGGATAAGGCCCAAAATACGTTCCTTTATCCTTTTGTACCTTTCTCACAATTTCCAGGCGCGGATGTTCATCACCGGTAATTTTAATGTAAGGATAGGTTTTATCATCGCGAAGCATGATGTTAAAATGCGGCGAATAGTGCTTAATCAGGTTACACTCCAGCACCAGCGCCTCTGCCACCGTGTCCGTGACGATGTACTCAAAATCTGCTATTTTTGCCACCATACGCGCAGTTTTGGAGTCGTGCGAACCTGTAAAATACGAACGCACCCGATTCTTTAGCACCTTGGCCTTGCCCACATAAATCACTTTCTGGTGATCATCTTTCATCAAATAACAGCCAGGCCGTTCGGGAACATACGCCAGCTTTGCGCGAAGTTCTTCCCACGTCACCCCATCATTCCTCCAGCATTACGATTCTGATGTTGTTTCGTTTCCTCCAGTTGCTTTGAACATGCTGCTCATGGAGCCAATGGACGCCATGACTCCGACTGCATCCGTCGGGACAAAAATCGTATTCGTGGTCCCCTGCGCCATTGATTTTAACGCCTCAAACGATTGAAACGCCAGCATTTGTTCGGTCAAACCGGCGGTGGAAATCAGTTCAATGCGGTTTCTCTCCGCGTTCGCCACAATTTTGATACTCTCTCCATTGCCATTCGCCTCAAGGATCAGGGCCTGCTGAACGCCTTCCGCTCGGCGAATATTGGCTTCCTTTTCCGCTTCGGCGCGAAGGATCACCGCTTGTTTTTCCCCTTCTGCGCGAAGAATGGCTGCTTGCCTTTCCCCTTCTGCCTGTAAGATATTAGCGCGCTTCTCCCGCTCCGCTTTCATTTGTTTTTCCATCGAATTCTGGATTTCAAGCGGTGGTTGGATGTCGATTATCTCCACCCGATCAATGCGAACGCCCCATGTCTCAGTCACTTCGTCGAGTGATTTGCGCAGTTCAAGGCTGATGCGGTCGCGACCGGAAAGCGTCTCATCAAGTTCCATATGACCCACGACTTGACGGATGTTGGACGCTGTGATGTTTTGTATCCCGTTCACGAAGTTTTGAATATTATAGGTAGCTTGTTTAGGATCAATCACAGTATAGAAAAAGACGGTTTCAATTAAAATTTTTACATTGTCTTTCGTGATGACCTCTTGTTTTGGGATCAACACTTGTTGCGTGCGCAAATCCAAATTTCTCACTACCCGGTCGATAAAAGGCACGATTAGGTTCAAGCCCGGATTCAGCGCCTTATGAAATTTTCCAAGCCGCTCCACGATCGATACGCTTTGCTGCGGGATGATGCGTACGGAGCGCACGATGATCGTGATGACGATGATCACAATAATGATTAATACAATATAGCCAATAATGTTTCCCAGCATATTACCTCTCCCCTTTTAGCGGTACACTTTCGACAAGCACTTGCGTGGTCTCTACAGCTGCGATGCGAACATAATCGTCTTTTTGAACCACCAAATCCTGTGACAAGCCTTTGGCGCTCCACACCTCTCCGCGAATTTTAACGAGTCCGCTGCCACCAGCTGACCAACCTTCCAGCACTTGTGCCTGTTCGCCAACCAGTTCATCGACGCGCGACTTGAACCTTGATGGCCGATTCCTCCACCGAGCACTAATTCGCCAGGTTGCGATTAATAATAGTAAAGAAAGGATGACAAAAAAGCCGACCTGCCATTCGATACCATGAACAAAAAGTCCAAATAAACCTGTCAAAAAAGCAGAAATGGCAATCCAGAGCAAAATGAATGTCATGGAAAAAAGCTCAATCACGCCAAGCACCAGCGCAAACACAATCCAAGCAATGAACATGGGATTAGCCGTCCCTTCACTTACTCAACTTAGAGAAAAACAGGGCCGGTCTTCACCAGCCCTCTGTTCCATTACAGCTTTTACATGCTAAACGTTCGCTTTTTTCTCCGCCATTTTCGCCTTGAGTGCTGCCAATTCCTTGTCAAGCTCGGTGTCGCCCTGCAACTTTTTGAATTCATCATCCAGCGACTTGCCGCTTCCGCGAAGCTCACTGGAAGCTTGGGCTTCCGCTTCCAACTGGTTGACTTTTTCCTCCATGCGGGCAAATCCCTGTGCCGCACTGTCCGATCCAAATCCGCCCATCGTGTGATTAATTTGCTTTTGCACTTTAGCCGCATCGGCACGAGCAACCAGCATCTCCCGCTTGCTCTTCATCTTCAACAATTCGTCTTTCATCTCACCGAGCTTGCTTCTCAGTTCATCTGCCATCGCTTTGGCCTTATCGTATTCTGCAGCGTAGGTTTCGTAATGGGATTGCTGCTCAATTTTGTCCTGAAGCGCCTTTTTGGCCAATTCTTCATTGCCAAGTTCCAACGCCTTTTCCGCTTGCTCTGCTCGTTTTTGTGTCAAAGAGGCCGCTTCGTCCCGTTGCTCAAGAAATCGCTTCTCAATCGCGATTTGTTTGGCTACCGCCACTTCTGCTTCGCCAATGTCTTCTTCCATATCCCGAATAAATTGATTCACCATCTTTACCGGATCTTCGGCCTTATCTAACAAATCATTAACAGTTGCCATGGTAATATCCCGTAAACGCTTGAAAAGTGCCATTGTTCAAGAACCTCCTTTTTCAATGATGAAGCAATCACTCCATCCATATAGTACATTATAAAGGACATCATTGATATTGGCTGAATTTTATTTAAAGATTTGACAAAGGGAGAGAATCATGGCGGAGGAAAATCAACCAACACCCGTTACTAAACAAGACGTAATTGAAGACTTAATAGCAAATTTTCTGAGAGAAGTCGAAGCGGCGGCCACCTATCGAAGCCTGGCCGATAAGGAAAACGATCCCAAACGCAAAGAAATATTGAACAAATTAGCGCAGACTGAAGAAGTCCATGCAGAAAAGTGGGCCGAAAAATTGCAGTCACTCGGTATCACCAAATTGCCAGATTCCAAACCTTCATTTTGGAAGAGTTTACAGCTCAAATCCAGCAGTTTGTCTACCAATTTGGAACGCATGGAATTAGAAGAACATCGCAACATCGATACGTATGAGTCACAAAAAAAATATGGTGACGAGAGCATCACCGGACTTCTCAACGAAATACAAGAAGACGAAAAAAAACATGCCCATTCTGTTCGAGCCCTGGTCAATTCCAGTGATCCGCAAAATTCATTGCAGATTTACCTAAGCAGGGAACGATGGCACAAACGCGGTGGTGCAGGATGGATTGGCGATGCGATATACGGCGTCAATGACGGACTGGGGGCGGTTTTTGGCATTATTTCCGGTGTCGCTGGATTTACTTCTACAGGACGTGTCGTGCTAGTATCAGGACTTGCCGGAATGATCGCAAGCGCACTCTCGATGGGGGCAGGAGCATATCTTGCGGCAAAGTCGAATCGCGAACTGGTAGAGGCAGAAATGCACCACGAACGAGAGGAAATCGAATCTGATCCGGCGCATGAACGCGAAGAGTTGGAACTTTTGTATCAGTTAAAAGGATTCACTGAAGAAGAAGCCGCCATGGTAGCGGAGCGCATCACCAGCGACAAAGAATTATACTTGAAAACAATGGTACAAGAAGAACTCGGTATCAGTGAGGAACAGTTGCCAAATCCCTGGCGTTCTGCCTTATCAGGCAGTGTCTCCACTGCCATTGGCGCCATTATTCCGGTCATTCCCTTCTTTTTTCTGTCGGGATTACCCGCCATCATCACAGCAGCCATTGTCAGTATCGTCGCTCATTTTCTCGTTGGCGCAGGAAAAAGCCTGGTGACGGTGCGCTCCTGGTGGCAGAGCGGCCTAGAGATGACACTTGTTGGCGTTCTGGAAGGCGCCATCACCTACAGCTTGGGACTACTCGGCAATGTTTTTTTACACTGAATCCCAATCAAGCGTGCTTCGAACTGCCTCTTTGCAACATCCTTACCAGCACATGGAGGACCAGCACAATCATGACCAACAGCAGCGCTGCGGTGTAAGCCAATTGATGCGCCGAATGATAAGGTTCGTTGAGATACGTCCAAACGACATACGTCAAGTAAGCGACCGGATTCTTGACCAGTTGCAAATTGGGATCAAAATTGGACCATCCAGCGGTATAAATGAGCGGAGCGGTTTCCCCTAGTGCAATCGACACAGCAAGTAACACACCAGTTAAAATGCCAGGAGTGGCGAGTTTCAGCAATACGGTTCTCATCGCCATGAGCGGTGTCATACCAAGCGCGATGGCACCCTCCAGATAACTTTTGGGAATTTGCCGAAAACTGGCATCTGTCGTTCTCACAATGTACGGAAGTATAATGATCGATAGGCTGATCCCGCCTGCGAGTGCTGAGAAGCCCATCCCCCACTGCAACACCATCACCATATAGCCAAAATAACCGATGACAATGGAAGGAATCCCTGCTAACACTTCAGAAAAAAACCGAATGACAGCGCCAAAGCGCTTTGGCGCGTAAAGCGCGATGTAAATTCCAGCTAGAATGCCAAGTGGTGCAGAAATCAATGCGCTGAGGGCAATTAACAACAAGGTGCCCAAAATGGCATTTTGCAACCCTCCTGCAATCCCTGACGTTTGCGTGGCAATGAGATTATAAGAAAGCCCGGGAACCCCCTTGCTGATGACCGATAGCAAGATATCCAAAATGATAAACATGACAAATGTAAGTGCTGCAAACGAAATACTCCATATGGCAATTGACTTTACCTTGCGCCTGTAGGAACGCATTTCATAGGACGGCAACGTTTGAATCGTCAAGGTTGATTCCGCCTGAGTATCCATTGATCAAGCCTCCGTTCCTACATCGCGCCGTCCCAATTGCACGAGCAATCGAGCAAGCAGATTGGTAATCATCGTAATAATCAGAAGTGTTACGGCAATCAACGCCAATGCATGAATTGACAACTTACTAAAATCAGTCAGTGCTCCGTCAAGTAACGCAGCGACTGTTGAAGCCATCGTGGAGATAGGACTATACAAATTAGTAGGCAAATAATTGGTGGCGTTCCCACTCACCATGAGCACTGCCATGGTTTCGCCAAGCGCCCGGCCCCAGCCAAGAATAATCGCGCCAATGACACCGCGCCGAACCAGTGGAAAGGTGATATGCCTTACACTTTCATAGGTGGTCATGCCAAGCGCTTGAGCACCTTCAATTGGCAATTTTGACACCTGCGCGATCAAATCTCTGCTGGTCGCGGTGATAATCGGGATGACCATCATGGCGAGCACTATGCCACTTGTCAAAAGCCCAAATCCGGAACCTACTGGCCCTGCGAGAAACGGAATGACTTTACCAAAATGAGATAACCATGGACCTATCTGGTTAGCCACAATGGGAGCAAGCACCACCATTCCCCATAACCCGAACACCACACTGGGAATCCCCGCGAGTAGTTCCACCGCCGATGAAATCCACCGCGCATAGCGGTGAGGTATCTTATAGACAAGTGCAAAAGCGGATAGCAGTGAAATAGGAATGGCAATCAACATCGCGATCACAGAGGACCCAAGCGTGCCCACGATAAAAGGCAAGATACCAAACGTAGCGCCAGGAGCTCCCTCGACGCCATTGTGAACAATCGGGTTACTCGCGTACATATTGCCCATATTCCAAGTGATCCCCGTAAAAAAGGAGAATCCTTGGAACTTAAATGCGGGCCATGCGTCCACAAACAACACACCAGCCACGAATAACAGGACAAGAAGAGGGCTGACGGCAGCAATGCCGGCAGCCACTTGAAATATTCTCGAACGGGTTCTTGCGTTAAGCAATTTTATTGCTCCTTATTTAGTAGTTTATCCGTGAATCTTGTTGATTTGTGTCTTGCTGAGCGGTTGAATCGATGCTGGAAGCGGCAGGAAGTGAACTTTTTGCATAAACACCGCTTTATTGCCACCGCTCGGGCTGATGGCCCAATCTAGCAATTTTTTCACTGCATTGGCTGTCGCAACGTTCGCTTGCTTTTGGTTCACAATCGCATATTCATAGTTGATGATCGGATACGAGTTTTTCCCTGGAGCATAGATCAAGGAAATTCTTTCATCTTTCGGCGTTTTGCCAATCATTGCGCTGGCAGCTGACTTAATGGTGGTGGTGTTGGGTAGAAGGAATTGCCCCGCTTTATTTTGTAGCAAGGCTTCGCCAAGGCCGTGTTGCAATCCTTGATCCAGCCAACTGATTCCGACATAAGCAACACTGTTCGGCGTGTTTACTGCTGTTTGTACCACACCTTGATTGCCTTGTGCGCCAAGTGCGCCAGGAACGCTTGGCCAAGAAACGCTGGTACCATATTGCACGGTCCGTGACCAATTCGCATTCGTGTCAGTCAGGAACTGCGTGAAGAGGAAGGTATCGCCGCTCGCATCTTGGCGGTGAATCGGAACAATCGCGTTATGCGGAAGCTTGACGCCTTTGTTCAATTTGACGATTTGCGGGTCATTCCAATAACGGATTTTGCCAGTATAGATTTGCGCCAAAATATTACCTGTCAATTTAAGATGAACTTTTTTAGAGACACCGGGAATATGGTACATCACTTGTTGAGCAGAGATCGCGAGTGGAATGTTCAAGATTCCTGGTGTGGTTTGAAGCTGTGCGGTACTCATGTAGGCATCGGAAGCGCCAATTTGGACTGTTCCATCGGACGCTTGTTGAATGCCCGTGCCGCTACCCGTGCCGGACGGCGTAATTTGTACGTTTGGAGCCACTTTTTTATAAGCAGGCACCCACAGTTGGAATAAAGGGAAAAGCAGTGTGGAGCCTGTTTCCTGTAACTTAACCACTGACGTATCGCGATGAGCAACCCGTGACTTTGCAAAAGCTGGTACCATCGCCACTGATGCGCCAAGTGCGCTTGCGCCAATCAGTGCGGAAACTGTCAATAAGGATGCTTTCTTGAATTTATTCTTTAATGTACGGATACCTCCATGATTTTGGTTTGCAATATAGATTGCGTGGTTGACATGGTTTATCGTACCGTACATCCGTAAAGGACTTGTTTTGAAAATGTAAAGAACATTTAAAGGAATGTAACTGATTTGTAAATTTGCTGACTGTCAATTAGCCGATTTGTTCCTCTACATAGACACGGGTGCGCGGGTCATTCGGATGATAGAAAAGCTTATCGGTCAGTTCAAATTCTACGATTTCTCCCGCTTCCATGAATGCTGTGCGTTTGGCGATGCGTTTAGCCTGTGCAAGGTTGTGTGTCACAATGACAATCGTCATGTGTTCCGCCAAACGAACAAACAAATCTTCCAGCAATTTGGTTGACTTCGGATCAAGCGCAGAGGCTGGCTCATCCAACAACAACACTTTCGGTTGCACCGCAAGTGCACGAGCTAGACAGAGGCGCTGTTGTTGACCGCCAGAAAGCGCAAAAGGCGATTGATGAAGTCTGTCTTTCAGGTCGTCATACAGCCCCACTTCGTCCAATTTGGCTTTGGCGATCTCCACCCGCTCTTTTTTGCTAACGCCAAAAAGTTTGAGCGCCAACGTCAGGTTATCCATGATGGACATGGGAAACGGATTGGGGCGTTGAAAAAGCATGCCTACCGCACGGCGGAATGACTCCACATCCCTTACCATAGCCACATCCTGTCCGAGGACATTAACAGTGCCTTCATGCCGAAACCCTGGGACCGTATGGCTCATCCGGTTTAACGTTCTCAAAAACGTGGTTTTTCCACATCCAGAAGGTCCGATTAACGCCGTAATTTCTTTATCTTTAATCTCTAGTTGCAAGTGATTAAGTACTTGTTTATGGCCAAAATAAGCGGATAGATTTTCCACGCGAATGACTGTTTCCTTGGCGATTTCAGCAGTTTTCTGCAAATGAATACCACCCGTTAATACAGCTTCCAGTTCCAATAATTCTGACTCCGTTAAATGTATAGAATCATCGAGCGCTACAGTGTCGTTCGTCACCGTGCGTCCCCCTTCAAGTGATTTACTTCATTCCAATTATAGAAGGGGATTGTTAAGCGATTGTAAAGAGAACCTCCTCTTCATCAAACCTTTACTTAACCTTTACAAAGCAAAAAGGCAATCCGCCCATCAATGTGATGACTTCGGATTGCCTTTACTAGGAAATTAAAGTGTTTTGCTACATTACGCGCCTGTCACTTCTGCCAATTGAGGGAGAAATCCACTGTTTCTGAGTTCACTGAGGAAGTTCCCAAATTCATCAAAGTTCATCTGTTGCTTGGCATCGGAGAGCGCAACGCTTGGTTCCGGATGTACTTCGACAATCAGTCCATCTGCCCCAACGGCCAGCGCCGCTTTCGCCACCGGCAACATGATGTCTTTGCGACCAGTGGAGTGAGAGATATCGACAAGTACCGGCAGATGGGTTTCCTGCTTCAGAATCGGAACTGCCGAAATATCTAGTGTATTGCGTGTGGCTTTTTCATAGGTACGGATGCCGCGCTCGCAAAGGATGATTTTTTCGTTACCTCTTGCCGCGATGTACTCTGCAGCAAAAATCAATTCTTCAATCGTTGCGGAGAGTCCGCGTTTAAGTAGCACTGGCACCCGAGTTTGACCAGCCGCCTTTAACAATTCGAAATTTTGCATGTTGCGGGCGCCAATTTGAATGACATCCACGTATTGCAGCGCCATTTCGATATCGGCAGGATTGACGATCTCCGAAACCGATGCCATGTTGAATTGCTGGCTGGTTTGCTTAAGCATTTTTAACCCTTGTTCGCCAAGACCCTGGAAGTCATAAGGAGAAGTCCTTGGCTTAAATGCGCCACCACGCAGTAAGCCAATGCCTTGGGACTGCATAAACGAACCTACTTTTTCCATTTGCTCCGCAGTTTCTACCGAGCAAGGGCCCGCAATGACGATTGGCTTGCCACCGCCCACTTCGACGCCCTTGACGTTGACCACGGTATTTTTGTTAGAGCGTTCTCTACTGACAAGAAGACGCCGCTGTTCTTCCTGTAACCCAAGCGATGCCTGGAAAATTTGTTTGAACAAATGGCGGATAGTGCCATCAGAAAAAGGTCCAGGATTCTCGCCAACCAAAATGTCCAACTGTTGCTTTTCGCGCTCTGGATCAAATGGATCAACGCCTCGTGCATGCTTGATTTGGCCGATTCTTTCTACAATATCTGCCCGTTTGCTTAAGAGCATTAACAATTCGTGATTGATGCCATCAAGCTCATTTCGTAATTCTTTCAATCGGTCCTCTGCCATTCCCTTACTCTCCCTCAAAATATTTTGAATATTTATTTTAATGTATTTGGTCTATTCTATCCTAATTCTTTCGATTTGCCTAGTACTTCTGCCAATGCCTTTAAAAATTGTTCGTTTTCCTCTGTCGTTCCAATGCTTACCCGGATATACTCCGGAATCCCTGGAAAACCTGCGCGCACAATCACGCCTTTTTTTTGCAACTCTTGAAACACTTGCATCCCGTTTCCCACTTCTGCCATCAAAAAATTGCCTTGTGTCGGTATATAAGGAATCCCCAGACGTTCAAATCCGCGATACAACTGTTCCTTGCCAAGTCGATTCATTTCGCGCGACTTCTGCACGTGCGCTTCATCGCCTAGCGCCGCGATGGCGGCAGCCTGTGCCATCGCATTGACATTGAACGGTTCTCGCACCTGATGAAGATAGCGGATCAACGAAGGATTGCCGATGGCATAACCTAATCTCATGCCAGCAAGCCCATACATTTTGGAAAACGTACGAAGTGAGAGGACTGGCTTCCCTGCTTTCACCCATTCAATGGAACGAAGCGGATCTGGAGTATCTACATATTCGAGATATGCCTCATCGCACACCACGATCACTTTTTCGGGCAAACTTTCAATAAAATGTGCAGCCGCCCGGTGGGACAACGAAGTGCCTGTCGGATTATTGGGCGAACAGAGATACACCAGTTTGGTCTTTTCCGTCACATGTTCCCTTATCGAGTCTAGATCATACTCAAACCCGCTCGAAAGCGGAACGGGCACCACGGTGGCACCCATGATTTGCGCTCCGAAATCGTATTGGGAGAATGAAGGAAATGGCACCAAGAGCTCATCGCCTGGTTGTAGAAAAGTTTCCGCGATTATTTTGATCACTTCATCCGAACCGTTGCCCACAAAGACCGCCGTTTCATGCAACCCCACATGTTCCGCAATGGCCGAACGCAGGTCCTGTGCCGCTCCGTCCGGATAGCGATGGAGTTCTTGCAGCATGCCCTGAATCGCTGCGACAGCTTTCGGTGACGGCCCTACAGGGTTCTCGTTGGAAGCCATTTTGATCACATGATCGAGTTTGAATTCTCTCATCACGTCCTGGATTGGACGTCCAGGAACGTATGGCCGTATGGTTAAAAGTGGTTCCCTGACGAGTGGCTTCACGATCTTATCAAGGTCTTTCGATATATCGTTTTGCACCATTATATTCCCTCCTTTCTGCCTCACGCATCAAAAATGTTATTTACGATAATGCCTTAGAAAGATAGTTTTTGCAAGTTGACTCGCCAGTTTTTTAGATACTGAAGAAAGGAATTTTCTCCATCTTTTGTTTATCGATGCCATGTTTCTCCAGTTTTCATTAAGCATTATAGACTATAACAAAGACAGTACATTTGGAGGAGTGAGATCAATGAATTTTGCTAAAACGATATTCTTAAAAAGATTTGCTTTTAGTACCTCTGTTTCTATGTTAGTCATATCATTAAGTGGAGCAGCATTTGCACAGTCTTTACTTACAAGTGCACAAGCAGACCAAGTTGCACAAAAATCATTACCAGGGAGTCAAGTGCTGCATCAATCATTGGATTCTTATCACGGGATTCCTGTGTGGGATATTCACTTAACGGAGAACGGAAAGGTTTGGGAGGTAAAGGTCAATCGTACGAATGGCGCCATTGTGGTGAAACGAATTGCTAATGAGCAGACTAGTAATGTTACGAATGACAGTAATAACTATTCCAGCACCAATCCAAAAACCAGTTTGGGAATTAGTAGTTTTCCAGTGTCATCTGGCAATTTAGTGTTTGATGTGAAGCTAACAAAAGTACCTGC
>JAJZAS010000238.1 GCA_021799325.1 Bacillota bacterium
TGACTTGGATTACAAAGATTGGTCACACAATGATTTTATTCGCCGAATAGATGAACTGGAAATGGTGATAGAAGAGATAAAAAAAGAGAAAGATCAATATGAATTGCTCAATTTTGCGTGGACCAACAATCTAGGACATTGGTATTGGGTGATTCCCACCAATCATGTCCATTTCAATCCACTTAAAGTGATATCGCTTGGTTATACGGAAGCGGAAATTCCGGAAACTGTTGATTATCAATTTTTTACAAGCAAGCTTCATCCGGATGATTTTGATCGAGTGATGCAGGTAATGGAGGATCATTTATCCGGGAAAGTGCCTGCCTATGAAGTCGAATATCGAATCCAAACGAAAGAAGGAGGTTGGAAATGGTATTATGATCGAGGGAAGATCACTCAATACGATGAATATGGAAAACCACGGCTACTGAGTGGAATCGTGTTTGATATTACCAATACGAAACGATTACAGGAAGAATTGTTGGAGAAAAACCATCAGCTAGAAATGATGACGAAAATTGATGGTCTGACTGGACTTTATAATCATAATGCTATCATGGCCGCCCTAGACGAAGCGATGCAGAAGGCGCGTAACACTGGCGAGGAGTTCTTAATCATATATCCTAAGACTAGCAAGGATAATGGATTACAATTAGCGGATTTTTTGCGTCAAAGTATAGAGAATCAAAAGTTTGACGGACGCATTAGCGTGACGATCAGCGGCGGAATCGCAAATTTTCTGGGGCAGTCTGTTGAAGCTTTGATTAAAGAAGCAGATGATTACCTTTATCAGGCCAAAAACAACGGAAAAAATAAAGTTTTCGGTTCTAATGGATAAGGGACAGAAGGTTACGATAGCGGCATGCTAATTCAGATTATAGGGGTGAATGGGATGAGAAAATTCAGATGGGGAATTCTCAGTACGGCAAGAATCGCGGAGCAGCAAATGATCCCTGCACTTCACTTGTCCCCGACATCGGAGCTAGTCGCCGTGGCATCGCGCGATCAAGCTAAAGGGGAGGCTTATGCAGTAAAAAATAGCATTCCTCGCGTTTATTCTACCTATGAAGCGTTACTCGAAGCCCCTGACATTGATGCAGTCTATATCCCGCTACCCAATCACCTACACGTCCCTTGGACGGTCAAGGCAGCGGAACACGGGAAACACGTGCTTTGCGAAAAGCCTGCGGCATTAGATGCCCGCGAGGTCGAAGCGTTGGGCAAGGCGTGCGAAGATCACCAGGTAGTGTTTATGGAAGCGTTTATGTATCAATTTCATCCCCAATGGGATCGCGTCAAAGCCATCATTGAGTCAGGCGAGATTGGTGATGTGAGGATCATTCAGTCCCATTTCAGGGGAACGATGAATCGTCAAGAAGACTATCGCCTGCAAAGTGGCATGGGCGGCGGTGCGCTTTACGATGTGGGGTGTTATTGTGTGCATGCCACTCGGATGATTCTTGGGCAAGAACCGTTGGCCGTTGCTGCGCATGCACAAATGGATCGGGGAGTCGATATGAGTCTCGCGGCGATTATGTCTTTTCCCGGGGGCACACTCGCGCACTTTGATTGCTCATTTGATGCCTTCGACAGGCAACAGGTAGAAATCATCGGGCAACATGGAACGATCCTGGTCGAATGGGCTTTTCGGCCGGATTTGGGGGAACCTACACTTTCCATACGAAGTAGCGTAAGTGAGCGTCGAGAAACACTGCCTCAGGTCAACACCTATCTTCTGCAGATCGAACATTTTCAAGCGGTCGTTGAGAAAAAAGTGGCTCCGCTGAGTGATCAACGGCAAGCATCCCTTAACATGAAAGTGATCGATGCCATCTATCAAGCTGCCAAGGCAAATGAATCGTAAGCCATCATAAAATAGTCGCATTTTGCGTTGACAGTCATTTTGTATTGCCTTATTGTAAAATATATTTTTCAATATGGAAAAACTATTTTACGCAAGAGATGTCGTATATGTAAACGAGGTGATGGCGATCAAATTCCCGAACCGTGTGCAACATGCGCGTAACGACCGCAAGATGACCCGAGAGGAACTCGCACTTGCGGTTGGCAGCACTCGTCAATCTGTTCGACTCATTGAAATAGGGGAAGTGTGCCCCAGTGCGGCTGTGGCCTTGCGCATGGCAAAAGTGCTGCGCACCACGGTCGAGGCATTGTTTGCAGAAGATGAAGAACAAAAGGTTCGGGCCAAGCTGGTGGGCGAATGGGTGGGCCGTGACCGCGTGTTTCTCAGTGCGCTTGGTGGTTCTTGGGTGGCCAGACCTGTGCGGCATGGCGAAGTGGCATCAATCAGTCAACCGGTGCATGGAACGGTACTCGCGGACAGCACAGCAAAAGGGGAAGCGGATATCGCGCTTTTTCATGAACCGGAACAGGTAAAAGATACAGTCTTTATATCAGGATGCGAGATTGGGCTCGGACTTTTATCTCATTTTATTCAAACGAAATCCATGACAAGCGGTGCAATCTGGTTCAACCGTTCCAATCAGAAGGCACTCTCTGATCTCGTAGCAGGTACTGCCCACGTTGCTGCCATTCATCACTCAGCAGCGCACCCAGCAGTGAATATA
>JAJZAS010000013.1 GCA_021799325.1 Bacillota bacterium
GCGTCCCACGCCGGGCCACCCACTCGTTGACCTGAACCTGACGCTCTTCCGGCAAGAATCGCTTGACGAGTGGTTGTCCAAAAAACCTAGTGAGGTACATGGCAATTACCGCACCAATAATCGCGCCAATCCAGGAATAAAAAAGTCCCCATCCAACGCCGTAGATCCCCATATAAACAAAAATCAGCGCTTCCGATGGAACGGGAATGATGCACAAAAACGCCATAAGCGCAATGGCTATGCCAATTCCTAGTCCTCCAGAGCCCTGAATTACCGCGAGAATATGATGGATGGAAAATGTATGCCGATAGTGGAAATATGCCCACACTACCAGCACCAAAAACAGCATACCGATAATGACAGGAATGGGTTTTAATTCGAAAGGCCGGTCTTTTTGATTAAATAACTCCTTCTTAATCCGGCGCACCTCCATGTCCTCCCAACTCCATCCTTACCACTCTATCACAAAAAGTAAACCATTTCCAGAGATCAAAGAGTTCGCTTCTTGGTTGCCCCAACTGGCACTTCATCGCGATATAGCCGGACCGCTTTCGTCGTAAAAAGGATGCCATCCAGATGATCAATTTCATGCTGAATCGCGCGGGCGCGAAAATCTGTCTCAACAAATTCCACCACTTCGCCGTCTCGCGTCATCATTTGCACGCGAATCCATTTATAACGTTTAGTGTCCCCATAGATACCTGGGATAGAGAGGCACCCGTCCGGACCAATTTCAAGATTGCGCCCCTCAAGGATCACTGGATTGATCATATCCAGCCTGCCTTTTCCATCTTCCGCATCCACCACAGCCAACCGCTTTAATATATTCACCTGAGGCGCTGCAAGCCCCACGCCCTGCGCGAATTTCATCGTCTCATACATATTGTCGAGCACCTTTAATACATTGGGCGTGATTTTTTCCACGGCTTTCGCAGGAGTCGTCAGCGTTGGATGAGGAACTTTTAATATTTCGTATATCGCCACAAAAAACATCCTTTCCTTACTTCTGTTTCACCATATCCCATTTGATCGTATTCTCAAATATAACTGCAATCAGCACACCAACAAGCAATCCGTTAGATAAAAACGGACGCACCGCCGCCGGTATCGTGACAAATGCACCTGGCGCAATCGTAAATATGCCAAGTCCGATCAGCACTGGCAAGGCCAATCGGTAAATCGTCAGATGGTTGAATGTCTTCCCTTCAATATATTGCATCGCAGACCCATACAGTTGCAAGTAGGCCACTAGCAATACCGCATCGCCCACACTGACGGGCAGCGTTGCAAAAAAAGCGCCGACAGAAGGGACCAACCCAAGGATCATAAATAAAATAGCACCGATAGCAAAAGGAATTCTGGAGAAAAGTTGAGTCGAACGCAAGAATCCCAAAGAAGACGTGTATGGCGCATAAGGCACTAGTCCCAAAAACCCGGAAATGATCGTGTTAATCCCCGTGATCAGAAACGATTTCCGATACATTTTTTTCGTTGTTTCGACATGAAAAAGTGGACGTGCGCCTTCCAGTGTTGCCACTGTATTGGATGCGTTGATGAGTCCCGCCGCTACCGCCGTCAGCATGATTCCCCAATCGGTACCAAGCGGTCCCCACGGGTACACCGTCCACAAACTCGAAATTCCGGCAGGAGCGATACCTTGTGCTGGCTCTATAGCAAGCCGGAACACCACCCATCCTACCGCAATACCAATGAGAATCGAATAGTTGCGTAATTGCCTCCATCGTGACAGTTGTATCACCATCACAAGTGCGATCAGCACGATGGAAAGAAGTGTAGTGGGAAGATTGATTTTTGCATGGCTGCTTAAGCCCAGCATGCCTTTCATAAAGATAGAGATCAATTCTGTAGCAAGCAACACGAGAAAAACACTGGATGCGATAGGGGTAAACCATTTTTTCAGGATACTCCCCATACCCAACCATCCAAGGACCACGATGGTGATCCCGGAAATCACAATGCCTGCTTCCAGACTACCTCCCGCTTGAAGGGGAGTCAGGCCGCTTTCCTGAGCGGTGGCAAGCACCCCCAGAATCGCGCCCCACCACACGCCGGATTGTCCCTCCATAATAGGCAACCCATGGCCAAAAAGAAGTTGCAAAAGCGATGCAAGTCCCGTGTAAAAAAAGGACCGTTGCATCGATGAAGTGATGGCTGCGCCACTCATGTGCATGGCATTGCCAATGGAAATGGGGATGACCACTGTGTTGGCGAACATGAAAAGCAACCATTGCAGTCCCGCCAACCAGTGATGCACCCTGGTGAATTCTCTAAGATTCGTCGTCAACGCTTTTTCTGTCATCGTCACCTAAACCTGAATGAAGATCAAATTACGCATGTTGAATAAATTGTACCATATGAAAAAAATGCCGACCACGTTTCCATCAACCTCTAGACTTCACTTCGAATATTGCAAACTTCAAATAGTCGTTTTCCGGCATTCCCAAAAGTTGAGGGTGATCTTTACCGGCACTGCGATATTCTATCATACGAAGCAACTTGTGCGCATCCATTGCCGCATCATGGATGACTTCCAGCCATTCCTGTCTGGTTACCGGCGATGAGCATGAGGCGGTCACCAAAAATCCGCCGTCCTTCACGAGCTTCAAGCCTCGCAAGTTGATTTCCTTATAGCCTTTGAGCGCCTGATCCACCGCTTTTTTGTGTTTGGCGAAAGCAGGCGGATCGAGAATCACCACATCAAATTGCTGCTTTTCCTGCTCTGCCTGACGCAGGTAGTCAAATGCATTCACGACTTCAAAACTGGCCCTATCCAGATAACCGTTCAGTTCGGCATTAATTTTGGCCTGGGAAAGTGCCACTTCAGACGAATCGACCAGCGTCACGTGCGCAGCCCCATACATGAGCGCGTGCATCGCAAATGCACCAGTATGCGAAAAACAGTCTAGCACGGTGGCGCCGACTCTGGTGCTTTCGGCAGCAAGATGCGCTTTTTGCTCATCGTAATGTTGATCCGGTCGCGGCTTTTCTTCCGTGCTAAATCGAACAAACGGGGCAATGGCAGCCCGGTTCTCTCTTTGATCAAAAAAATGGCCGGTTTTCTGTCCTTCTACGAGATTGACCTCAAGTTGCAGGCCATTTTCTTTAATGGTCACGGACGATGGGCACTCCCCGTAAAGGCATCCTGACGATAGCTCAAGCCCCTCCAACTGCCGTACAGGCGCATCGCTGCGCTCATAGACCGCTTTGACGCCGAGCACATCGACGATCGCTTTGACGATCGCCTCTTTGCGTTTATCCATAGCCGCCGACAGAATTTGTACCACGGCCACCTGCTCATATTTATCGACCACCAGACCTGGCAATCCGTCCGCTTCCCCGTAAATGGCCCTGCAAGACGCCGTGTGGCGCAGCACCCGTTTACGGTACTGCCAGGCCTGCTTCATTTTTTCACGCAAAAATCGGTCGTCGACCTTTTCTTTTTCCGAATAGGTCACCACGCGAACGGCGATCTGGGATGCTTCATGATAGAAGCCCTGGGCCAAAAAATGGCCCTGGTGGTTTTTCACTTGCACCACATCGCCCGTTGCCGGGTCGCCTGTTATCTTCTCTATCTCATTTCTGAATACCCAAGGGTGCCCCTGCTCAATTCTGCGCTTCCTGCTTTTTATCAACCATACATCCTTCATGTATCCATCACTCCCAAGTGACATCACGTCTAATTGGCTGGCCTGTCCGCATACAAATAAGTGAACGCAGCGAATGGGGGTCGCCGTCCTTGCCCTGGTATCTACACACATTTTTTACGATTGCAATGGGACTGGCCATTTTTCTACTAGGACTATTCACCTTACGAAATGGCCTGACCAGCCTCGCCTCCAAAAAAGCGGAGGAGTGGATTCAGCAATTTGTCAGCACACCTCTGCGCGGCGTCATAGTCGGAATAGCCGCAACACTATTGACCCAATCCAGTGCAGCAGTGACAATCATCTCCATGGGCCTTGTTTCCGCAGGTGTGCTGGAATTCAGCGATACGATTGCTATTATACTTGGCACGAATGTGGGAAGCACATTCACGGTGGGCTTATTGTCCCTCAAAGTGGAGCGCATCGGCCCATATGTACTTGCGATAGGGATTATTTTGTTGATCGGTACCTTTTTTCTCTCGCTAACACACAAAAGCGCCCGGCGACTTCGCTCCATCTCCCTCAGCATCGCTGGTTTTGGTGTGCTTTTTATTGGATTCCATTTGATGACTGCCGCTGTAGAACCGATTGCCAAATCACCCTTTATCTCGCGTTTATTGGTCGAGTCGCGGAACCAACCATGGCTGGGACTTCTCGCGGGCACGATAGTCACGGCGTTAATCGGCAGCAGCTCTGCCAGCACTGCGCTGACCCTCGGGCTTACGCAAAGCGGGGCCTTGCCACTTCTTGGTGCGGTCGCCATCGTATTTGGCAACAACATCGGCACCTGCATGACCGCCATCCTGGCAAGCATAGGCGGCTCCAGGGCCGTCAAAAGGGTCGCAGCCACCCATGTTCTGCTGAACGTGACAGGCGCAATGGCCTTCATGATTTTTATCGCGCCTTTTACCGACCTCATCCTTCACCTGTCAAGCGACCCTGGCCGACAAGTGTTTCTCGCCCATTTTTTGTTTAACGCCATTTCTTCGTGGATGGCCTATCCTTTTACCAGGCAAATTGCGAGCGGTCTGACTCGCCTGATGCCAGACAAAATCTAATCCCACCCAAGGAAGCGCGGTGATGTCATTAACTTTGGCCCCGCGCTTGCCCCAATTCTCGATGCCCCAGCCCGAACCATGGCAAGCGCATCGTCGCGGGTGCGTATGCCTCCCGATGCTTTAACACCAAGGCGATCGCCCACCGTTTGGCGGAGTCGTTCCACCGCATCCTCTGTGGCTCCACCTGCTATGAACCCCGTCGACGTTTTCACAAAGTGTGCGCCTGCACGAAGTGCGCATTCAGCGCCTGCCACCTGTTCCTCCGGCGTAAGAAGTCCTGTTTCAAGAATCACTTTGACGATCGCCTTATCCCCTGCTGCTTCTACCACGGCGCGGATGTCATTTTCCACGTAGGTAAGATCACCTGCGCGAAGCTTACCTACCGCTATCACCATATCGACTTCTTCCGCCCCATCGTGGATGGCGCGAATCGCTTCTGCCACCTTGACGGTCGTGACATTTGCCCCAAGCGGGAAGCCAATGACCGTACACACCTTCACTGGCGTACTCGCTAAAAGCTCCGCAGCCAGTTCCACATAGATCGGGTTGATACAAACACTCGCAAACTGATAAGCCGCCGCTTCCTTGCAAAGCTTTTCTATATCAGCATCAGTCGCCTCAGGTTTTAATAGCGTATGATCGATCCAATCCGCCAGGTCACTTTGGTTTTTGTCCATGTCGCTGATCATGGCAAGCCCATTCTGAAAGATAGCCAAATTGTTGGCATATCCACGCGAGCGCACCTCATTCTCTACTTGAGCCACAGGAACAAATTTGGCGCCTTTCACTTCTTCCCATTGGGGTTGAATATCTCCGACCACTTTTTCCATCAAAAAATAGTAAGCGTCCTTTACTCCTGATTCTCCCCTATGGGAGTCAGTAAATTCGTAAGTCACTTTGCCAATGGGAGTATGGATGCGACTAGCGATCCCTGTCTCTTCGTATACTTCCCGCACCGCTGTCTCTTCGAGGATTTCCCCTTGTTCCATGTGCCCTTTGGGAAGCGTCACTTTGCCAAAGCGGTCTTCCAGCAACAACACATACGTACCTTCTTTTCTCTTCTCAAAAACGAGTCCGCCAGCCACCTTTACATGAACGCCCATATCACATGCCCCCTTTTCCATTTCGCCAAAAAATTAGCCCAAAAGCGATGCTACATCAACGCTTGTCAGTATCTGTTCGATACTGCCGCCCGACACCTCTGTTCCGGGCGTGGTCACGCGCACGGAACAAATCTCACCAAGCCATTTGTCATCGCCTGGGAATTCTATTCTCATGTAGTTATCTGCATAACCCACGAGCCATAACTGACCGCCTCGAACCTCCGATTCCTCAGGAATCACCTCAAGCACTTGATGGACAAAGCGCCTATTGTACTCATGCTGCAATTCTTGTGAGAGGGCCATCATTTTTTCCACGCGCTCATGCTTCACTTCCTCAGGCACCGCATCTGTAAATTTTGCTGCTGGCGTTCCCACCCTAGGAGAGTAGGGAAACACGTGCAGTTCAGCGAATGCCTGCGCTTTGACAAAATCATAAGTGGTCATGAACTGCTCGTCAGTCTCGCCTGGAAACCCGACGATAATATCGCTCGTAATCGCTAGATCCGGTAAAGCCCGTCTCACTTTGGAAAGTTTGTCTCCATACTCTTCGATCGTATAATGACGGTTCATCCGCTTCAAGACTTCATTCGCACCTGCCTGCAGCGGAATGTGCAAATGACGACACACTTTACTTGAGTCAGAAAGGACCTGGATCAACTGATCGCTGATTTCACTCGCTTCGATAGAAGAAATGCGGATTCTGCGCAGGTTTTCTATTTTCTCTAGTTCCATCAGTAAGTCGGCAAGCGAAAAATTCTCCAAGTCCTCACCATATCCGCCAGTGTGAATTCCCGTCAGGACAATTTCATGATACCCGGCATCAGCGAGCCTTCGGGCCTGCCTGACTACACTTTCAGGTTTTCGGCTTCGCACCAGACCGCGTGCGTAAGGGATGATGCAAAACGTACAAAAATGATTGCAGCCATCTTCAATTTTTAGGCTAGCTCTGGTGCGTTCCGCAAACATGGGAACGTCCATGTCCTCAAATTCCTTTTGTTTGAGTATTGGTGCCACGGCGTTGTAAGGATGATGCTCCTCGCGAACTTTATCAATCCATTCCATCATCTGCTCCCGATACTGATTGCCCACCACCAGGTCCACGCCGTCAATGCCCAAAATTTCACCTGGTGCAATTTGCGCATAACAGCCTGTCACGACCACCACCGCATCGGGGTTGTTGCGTACCGCCCGGCGTATCATTTGCCGGGATTTTCGATCCCCTTCGTGCGTGACCGTACAGGTGTTGATCACGTAAACGTCAGCCTGGTCGGCAAAATCGACACGCTCATACCCATCTCGCTTAAAAAGTTGCCATATGGCTTCCGTGTCATAATAATTGACCTTGCACCCCAAAGTGTGCAGCGCAACTTTTTGCGTGACTGTCACCTCAATTCACCCCCATTTGTTCCCATTCATATAGTAAAAGCGATGCGACCACGAGTCCTGCTGTTTCCGTTCGCAAGATGCGTTTGCCAAGCGTCAGCAAACGGCCCCCTGCCGCCTCCATCAGTTGCACTTCTTCTTCTGCAAAGCCGCCTTCTGGGCCAATCACAAACGCAGCAGAGGAGGGAACTGCCACACGATGAAGAACCTCTTTCAAAGCAGGAAGACCCCCATTTTGCAGCTCATAAGGTACCAGTTTGAGCGCTTCCGAATCCATTAGGGAAAAGGCCGCCTTCAGCGAATCGGCGAACTTCACCTCGGGAATCACCGTGCGATGTGCAAGTTCTGCCGCCTCTTTGGCAATTCTTCGCCAACGCAAAAGCTTGGATTCCCGCTTATCCCCTGCTATTTTAGCCACGGAGCGGGCGGCTTGAAATACGATTATCTCTGCCACGCCAATCTCCGCAGCCTGCCTGATGATGAGGTCGATTTTTTCCCCTTTTGGCAAGCCTTGCAAAAGGGTGAGAGCAATCCCCGCTTCACTCCCGTTCTGCATACGCTCCAACACCTCGACCTCCACCTGCAGATCAGAGATGGCAGTGATTGCTGCAAGATAGGGGGTTGAAGCGATCACCACTTGCAATTTATCTCCCAGCTTCATCCGCATCACGCGTGTGATGTGGTGATGGTCTGCCCCTTGTATCACCACTTTATTGCCGTTTTTTAGCGACTTGTCATCAAGAAAATACCGCTGCATCCCGTCAACCTTCCCATCTGGCACAAACTGCGAGCCAATCCGCTTCGCGACTCACTTTGATCAAATCGAAGTGATGCATGGCAAGCGCCTCTTTTACTGCCTCCCACTGGTTTTCTACGATGCCAGATGCGATCAGGCAGCCGCCTTTTTTCAGATGGCGCAATATTTCAGGTATCAGTCTGATCACGAGCCCTGCAAGCAAATTGGCCGTCACCACATCAAACTTTTCCTCAGTGACCGCCTGGTTCAAGTCAGATTGTAAGACTGTTACGACATCGGACACCTGGTTGTCTTCTACGTTCGCACTTGCCACCCGCACCGCGGTTTCGTCAAGATCCACCGCCACCACCCGACTGGCGCCAAGCTTTGCCGCAGCAATAGCGAGAATGCCAGTGCCGGTGCCAACGTCAAGCACCTTTACACCAGGTGTAATCATGGCCTCGAGTTGCACTAGGCACAACCTAGTCGTTTCATGAGTACCAGTTCCAAATGCGACACCTGGTTCCACATAAAGTGGCAGTTGCAAATCCGATCCGCGCCATGAATCTCTCTCCCATACAGGGACAATAGCGAGGCGATCCGACACGGAGAAGGCATGAAAATCTTTTTTCCAGGCATGCAGATAATCGTCCTCGTCAAGAGAGGAAAAAGTAATATGAAGACGCCCCGGATCAAGTCCATAATCCTGCAGCTTTTGAAGCTTGTCATGCAACTCGTCGATCAACTTTTCAACCGCTTGTCTGTCATACGTTACGCGGTCAAAATACCCATTCACCACCGCGCCGTCCATCGGCGCGTGCAAATGATCCTCGTCCAGAATCTCACCAAATTGCAAATGTGCTTTTTTAATTTCGACGTCAAGCCGATCTTCCGTGTCTATCGCCACGGCGCCGAATTCCTCCAACTGCACGGCTACGGCATCCGCTGCCTCAGAACTCGTCTTTACGGCTATTTTCCATAAATTCAAATTGATAATCCCCTTGCTGTTTCGAGCGCTCAAATACCCCGGACGGTCACCCGTTCGGGGCTCATGCATCAAGTGTAGCACAGGTTCAATACCCACGCACCTTTACTGTTTACCGCTTTGTACGAGATGCCAGCCTCCGACAGCCGTCATGGCGGCTACCATCCCGTTCAGTAGCGTCAACGTGAGATCTGGAAGGTTTAGTGAAAATGGAGTGGCCATTGCAAGCGCGATCACCATGCCAATCAACACCGCCAATGCCCTAGTAGGGATGGCGTGAAGGATTGGCAAGTCCTTTAAGAGTTGAACCACCATCAAAATCGCTAAACTTTGACCGCCCACAGAATGTAAACTGGTTTGAGTGAAGGTGGTAAGTGAATCCATTGCACGTTCCTCCTGTTTTTCAATTTTACAGGAGAAAGTGCCTGCAACAGGTCCATTTAGGGACAAAAAACAAGCCGCGGGAACCCCGCGACGAAGATTTTACGTTGTAGAGAGAAACTATTTTATTCCCCTTTAAATGCGCTTTTCATGCGATCAAAAAACGACTTGGACGGTTCATGCGCCTCTTCGCCGAGTTCCTTCGAAAAGTCGCGCAAGATTTCCTTTTGTTTATCTGATAGTTTCGTTGGCGTCTGCACCACTACTCGCACGTGTTGATCGCCTTTCGACACTCCGTTGCCAAGCCTTGGCATACCTTTGCCTTTCATATGGAAAACCGTTCCTGTCTGCGTTCCTTCAGGAATACGAAGGCTTTCCCTTCCATAGAGCGTAGGCACCGTGAACTCATCCCCAAGTGCCGCCTGGATGAAGGAAATCGGGACATCACAGTACACTTCTGTTCCTTCCCGCTTAAAGAAGTCGTGCTTGTTCACGCGTATCACGATATAGAGGTCTCCTGAAGGAGCCCCACGCTCTCCCGCTTCCCCTGCACCAGTGATGCGAAGCCTATTACCCGTGTCAACACCTGGTGGCACTTTGACTTCAATCTTCCTGCGCCGTCTTACTGTCCCTGTTCCACGACACGTAGAGCACGGCGTAGTGATTCGCTTTCCGGTACCCTGGCAGGTGGAACAAGTTCGCCTGTTCACCATGCGGCCAAAGGGGGTATTCGTAACATATTCTTGAACACCGCTTCCTTTGCAGGTACTGCAGGTTTCCACCTTCGTCCCCGGTTTTGCCCCGCTTCCTGAACAGGTATCGCAGGTTTCTGTCCGTGGAATCTCGATTTCCTTGGTCAGACCAAAGGCTGCATCTTGAAAATCGATAGCCATCGTGTACTCCATATCCGCGCCTCGTTGTGGACCACGTTGCCTTCCTCCACCGCCACCGCCAAAAAACATATCAAAAATATCGCCAAAACCGCCAAAATCAGCATTGAATCCACCCTGACCGCCAAAACCGCCTTGCGTTGGATCCTGGTGGCCAAAACGGTCATAGTTAGCTCTCTTATCCGTGTCAGACAATACTTCGTAAGCTTCTTGCAATTCTTTGAATTTCTCTTCTGCTTGGTGATCTTCTTTGTTGACATCAGGATGAAGCTTACGCGCCAATCCGCGGTAGGCTTTCTTGATCTCCTCTGGCGACGCCGAGCGATCGACTCCGAGCACTTCGTAATAATCCCGTTTACTCACTGAGGCGTCCCTCACTCCCCATAAAATAGGTGCCGGCGAGAGGGGTTGGCCTCTCGCCATCTTTCATTTTCTCATTACTTCTTGTCATCGTCTACCACGTTGTAATCGGCATCCATCACATTGTCATCATGGGGGTGTTGGTGTGCTTCCCCATCCTGAGAGGCCTGTTCATATAGCTTGACAGAAAGCGCCTGGATCGCACTGCTCAGTTCTTCGAATGCTACTTTGATGGCATCCATATCGCTGCCGCCAAGCGCATCTTTCAGTTTTTGTTTAGCCTCTTCTGCCTTATCTTTTTCTTCAGCACTCGCCTTATCCCCAATATCCTTGATTGTTTTGTCCGTTTGATAAATCAGGTTGTCAGCTTGATTGCGAAGTTCTGTTTCCTCGCGATGCTTTTTGTCTTCGTCCGCGTGCAGTTCCGCTTCCTTCACCATGCGATCAATCTCATCTTTCCCCAGACCACTGGACGAGGTGATGGTGATCTTCTGGCTCTTGCCAGTACCAAGGTCTTTGGCCGAAACGTGCACGATACCGTTCGCGTCAATGTCAAATGTGACTTCGATTTGCGGAATGCCACGCGGTGCAGGTGGAAGATCCGAAAGTGTGAACCGCCCCAACGTCTTATTGTCGCGGGCAAATTCCCGTTCCCCTTGTAGCACATGAATTTCCACAGAAGTTTGATTGTCTGCCGCGGTGGAATAGACTTGCTTTTTGGATGTCGGAATAGTGGTATTGCGCTCGATCATCCGTGTCATGACGCCACCAAGTGTTTCGATGCCAAGTGAGAGTGGGGTCACGTCGAGGAGCACTACGCCCTTGACATCCCCTGTGAGCACACCCGCTTGAATAGCCGCACCAACTGCTACGACCTCATCCGGATTGACGCCCTTGAATGGTTCTTTGCCCGTCACTTTCTTGATCGCTTCCACGACCGCAGGGATACGGGTAGACCCACCAACGAGAATGACTTTATCAATTTCATTTAAAGACAGTCCTGCATCGGACAGCGCCTGACGGGTTGGCCCCATAGTCGCCTCGACGAGATCAGCAGTCATTTCATCAAATTTGGCCCTAGTCAAATTGATCTCGAGGTGCTTAGGCCCCGATGCGTCCGCCGATATAAACGGCAGAGAAATGGACGTGGTCAGCGCACTCGACAATTCTTTTTTGGCCTTTTCTGCTGAATCTTTGAGGCGCTGCATCGCCATGCGGTCTTTGCTAAGATCGATGCCGTTTTCCTTCTTGAATTCTTCCACTAAGTAATTGATGATCCGCTCGTCAAAATCATCGCCGCCAAGGTGGTTGTTCCCACTCGTTGCCTTCACTTCAAACACGCCATCGCCAAGTTCCAAAATGGAAACGTCAAATGTACCGCCGCCAAGGTCATACACGAGAATGGTGTGATCCCCATCTTTATCGAGACCATAAGCAAGTGCAGCTGCCGTTGGCTCGTTGACGATGCGAAGCACGTCGAGTCCGGCGATCTTCCCGGCATCTTTGGTTGCTTGACGCTGGCTGTCGTTAAAATAGGCCGGCACAGTGATGACAGCTTGCGTGATCGTTTCGCCCAGATACGCTTCCGCATCGGATTTTAACTTTTGCAAAATCATTGCAGAAATTTCCTGCGGGGTGTATTCTTTGTCTTCTATTTTTACTTTATAACTGGTGCCCATGTGACGTTTGATGGAAATCACGGTACCATCAGGATTGGTCACCGCTTGCCGTTTGGCGATGTCACCGACAAGGCGTTCCCCCGTCTTGGAAAATCCAACGATTGAGGGCGTGGTGCGATTGCCTTCCGCATTGGGAATAACGATGGTTTCTCCGCCTTCCATCACCGCCACACAAGAGTTAGTGGTGCCAAGGTCAATACCGATTACTTTAGCCATAGATGTTAGCCTCCTCTTATTATTCGCTCACTTTTACCATTGCAGGACGCAATACTTTGTCCTTGAAATAAAAACCGGAACGCATCACTGCGATGACGATGCCAGGCTCGCGATCCTCAGTTGACTCTGACATCACCGCTTCATGCAAACTCGGATCAAAGGCTTGCCCAATCGGATCCATTTGCCGAAGCCCCATGTTTTCAAGTAAACCGAAGAATTGCTTATAGACCATACCCACCCCTTTGGCAATACTTCCCGCATCGCCTGAAGACTCTGCAGCCTGCAATGCCAACGCAAAGTTGTCAAGCACCGGAAGCAATTCACCGATCAGTTTGGTATTAGCCAAATTGAGCAGCTCTTCTTTTTCCTGCCTGGTGCGACGACGGAAATTATCAAAATCCGCATGAACGCGCAACAGCCTGTCCTCAAGCTCTGCCACTTTGGCTTGCCACATCTGCTCTGAGCCAGCCTCCGCCGACTCCTCTTCCGGTACTTCAGTGACCAGATCTTCTGCCAATGATTCAGCAGCATCCTGCGCAGTGCTATCTTGCGCGCGGTCCTTCTCTTGCGTGAACTCCTCTTCACGGGGTTCCCCAGAATTCGATTCCTGATGCTTTGATGAACTCAAATCCAACGCCTCCAAGCCAATAAATTGCGCACTCTATCCTGAATACCACTTGGTTACCAGTTGGGTCATTTCTTTTGAAAGGTAATCCAGCACCCTGATGACCCGTCCGTATTCCATTCTAGTTGGTCCGATGATGCCGATGACTCCCACAGGATCTTCACCAATCCGGTATGTCGCTGTGACCAAAGAACAATTCTGCAACATCGAGAGTTCATTTTCACCGCCGATTCGCACCGATAAAGGCGCGCTCAACTTGCTCTCCTGCAGAAGTGCTTTTGAAACCAGATCATGATGCTCTAACCAAGAAAGAACGGATTTGGCTTTCTCCACATTGTGAAACTCAGGCTGCAATAACATGTTAGTGGTGCCGCCAAGAAACACTTTTCCATCCTTCTCTGAAACAATCACGTTCAACAACCGGTCCAAAATTCGTTGCGCTTCTTCAAAGTCCCTCATTTGCCTTGCTACTTCGCGCGATATTTCTTCAAATATGCGAGACCGCATTTGATAGATGGGAATTCCAACTAGTTTCTCGTTGAGGAGACGCACCAGTTGCTCCACTTGCGAAAGTGAAATATCATCTGGAAAACTGACCGTTTTGTTCTGTACCTGTCCGGTAGACGTCACCACCAGCAATACAGCAGAATGCTCAGTGATGGGTACGACCTGCAGGCTGCGCAACGTGTTGTCGTAGACCTGAGGGCCAAGTACCACTGCGGTGTACTGGGTAAATGTGGACAAATACAAAGCAGTCTGTTGCGCCACTTTTTCGATCTCATCGACGCGCTCGCTGAACAGCATTTTCATTTTTGAAATTTCCTCTTGTTTCAACCGTTCACCAAGCTGCAACAGGTGATCCACATAATAACGGTAACCTTGCTGTGAAGGCACTCTACCCGCCGAAGTGTGTGGTTGTTCCAGATACCCCTGTTCTTCTAGATCAGCCATTTCATTGCGAATGGTGGCGGCGCTTAGCCCCATATCCACATGCTTGGATATTGACCTTGATCCTACAGGTTCCGCTGATTGGATATAGTCTTCCACGATCATGCGCAGAATCATTTTCTGACGTTCAGATAGCACAGTCATCCCTCCCCAGACTGAACTGAGGCCATCTTGTTAGCACTCTTAATCGTTGAGTGCTAATCGTTAAAGAAAATGTATCAAATTCACGGGTCAAGTGTCAACTATTCCCGAGAAAATGCACCATCATTTCGTTGGCAACAGAAAAGTATTTTCCCGGTATCACGATTCGCTCCTCATCTTCAACCAGCATGCCTCGCTGTTTGAGCGATGAGATCACTTGCCCAAAAGCCTCATGAAGCAAAATACCATGGTGCAACAAAAATGCCTTTTTGTTTACTCCTTCTCGAAGGCGAAGACCAAGAATCACGCTGTCCTCCATAGCCTCCTTTGCTGTCACCACCAAAGCATCCTCAAGTGGGCGCTCCATGTCTGCGAGCATTTGTTGATAGCGAAGCAGAGATTTAACGTTTTCATACCGTCTTCCGTACACATAACCGTGTGCGCCTGCACCAGCCGCGAGATAAGGCTCGTTATGCCAATACGTCAAATTGTGTCTCGCTTCCTCGCCCGCGCGGGCAAAATTGCTGATTTCGTACTGTAAAAATCCCGCATCCTGCAAAAGCAACCGGACCTCTTCGTACATCGCTGCAGATCG
>JAJZAS010000014.1 GCA_021799325.1 Bacillota bacterium
ACTCTTTGAAACAATTCCTGTTTATCGACCAAGCCCCTCATCCCTTCTTGAGGCATTGATTAAATAGGTTTCCCAGGCCAATTGCGCATTCACATGACTTTGCAACTGCCTTCGAACCTGAAACGCTGCCATGGTTAATTCAGCATAACGATGAATGACCGCCGAATCGGTGGCTTTGCTCGCACGTTCGTGCAAATAGCGAATTAACAGATCAGCAAAAGCCAGCGTTTGCAGCGCATTGAAGCTCCATTTTATCCATTTGTCAGAGACCAGATGCCAACCTGTTCGCGCTCCAGCAAATGCGGTATCGCCAAACTCCCTGACCAACTCCTGTAATTCTCCCCACTTCTCTTGATTATCAAATGAAAATACCTCAGATTCCTGTATATTTCCTGAAGCATTCAAATGATCCTCGGCAATTCGTAGCTGCTGAACCCGAGAGCGCAGAGTAGGCAACAGGGAAGATGGCGAGGTGGTCAAAAGCAGGAACAATCGTCCGGCACTAGGTTCCTCAATCCATTTAAGAATGGCATTCGCTGCCTCCATCGTCAACTTATGCACATCCTCCATTACTAGCAGGTGTAACTGTCCACTCATTGATTTGAGGGTATCCGATTTGATGGCGGTGCGCATTTGCTGAATTTTTAAGCTGGCTCCATCCGGGACAAGCCATTCCAAATTCGGGTGATTGCCACTTCTGATTTGCAAACAAGAGGAACACTCTCCGCAAGCCACTCCATTTTGAGGATGCTCGCAAAAAAGAACGCCCACTGCCAAACGGGCAAATTCTTTTACGATTTGTGAATGCTCGGCCACACAAAGGTAAGCGTGCGCCAAATGATCATCCTGATGCCACTTGTGCAATTGCTTAGCCCATTCACTAGCGTTCGTCGCATTCACCTCATTCTCTTTTCATCAGTGCCTTTACGTATGAAGGCTGATCAACAGCCCTTTTACCTCGCCAACAATCTTTAACATTTGCAATGGTTCTTTTTGCCCTTTAATCACCAAATCAATTAAATCAATCAATTGGCGATCAATTTCCTCTACGACAGCATAGATTTTTTGCCTGCCAAAGCGATCGGTAGAAGTTTTGGCAGCGACAGAAAGACTGCCTTTAACGAGAATATCCAGATATTTTTTAACAGCTTGCCGATAGGCGTAAGCAGCATCCAGAGACTGAGAGGCAACCAGTACATCGCCTTTTTGATTCACTTCCTGCAATAACCGATCCAGTTCCGACCTTTGCTGATCAGACCCCGCCTCATCCAGCAACACCTGAAAAAGGTCCGCCTCATGCGCCTTTCCCGAGTCTGAGATGTTGACGCGTTCCGCTTTGACACTTTGACTGCCGTAACGGTTGATTTTCAATAACAACCCCTCCGCGCCAAGCTAGAAATGCTCATACCTGTCCACAGGAACAACGAACACCGTAGCCCCCCCCACTTGGACGGAGACAGGATAGGAAACGTAAGACTCGACCTGATTGCCAAGCGGTGCGTTCGGTGTGACAAATTGTTCTCTTGACCGACAACTGTCCGCAATGATTTGTAAGAGGTGGTCCACACGCTCGTCTTCAATCCCTATTAAAAAAGTCGTGTTCCCAGCTCGCAAAAAACCTCCGGTAGTAGCCAACTTGGTGGCACGTATTTCATTCTTGATCAACTGCTCCGTCATCTTTGCCGCGTCTTTATCTTGCACGATAGCAATGACTAACCGCATATTCGGAGACCTCCCAGCCCATCATAATTGGGTGACGGCTTGCCAAATGCGTTCTGTCAGTTCCTCTGATGACCTGTTTCCATCCACCCACAAATACCGCTCCGGTTCCAGTTCATATAAGGCTTTCAATCCTTGCCTTACCCGTTCATAAAAAGCAGGTCCCCTTCGCTCAATCCTATCCTTGTTCTGTTGCCACTGTGCCCCTCGCTGACTAATCCGCTGCTCCGCGACACTGACCTCCACATCGATGATGATGGTCAGATCCGGAAGCCACCCCGCCACTGCAGGTTCATTGACCATTCTGACCAGTTCAGGTGTCATTCCTTCCGGTTGTAGACCGTATCCCTGATAAGCGATACTCGCATCGACAAACCGATCACAGATCACATTAGTACCATTTTTAAGTGCTGGCACAATCACTTGTCTGACGTGTTCCGCGCGGGAAGCGGCGTAAAGGAACATTTCCGTATAGGAGTTCATGTCCATCTCCGGACTTAAAAGGAGCGACCGTATGGCATCTCCGACCGGAGTCCCTCCAGGTTCACGCGTCATGATGCAAGGCTTTCCAGCCGACAAAAAACGCTCATGTAATTTTTGCACCTGCGTTGTTTTCCCTGAACCGTCAATACCTTCTATGGTGATGAAAACCGCTTGGTTACACCAAATGTTGTTTACCTTATTCATTCGCCTAGAAACCATGCACGTCCTTCCTCCGCGTTTGCGAGTCCATCCACGCGAAGCCCAAATGCCACACACTTTTTGATGTATTGTATCATATTTGCCGTATACGCCTCACCGGGAAGTAGCAATGGAATCCCAGGAGGATAGAGGGTAATGGCGCTTGCGGCCCGTTTGCCAGGCAAATCTTCTAACGAAGCGAGGTGTTTGTTTTTTTTACTTGTATCAAAAGGCAACACTGCAGAATAGCGCGGAATCTCGTTCGACCATGACGACACATGACCCGCATGTGCTAACCGTGACCTCCCATGAAACACCTGATGAATCACCCGTATCACTTTTTCCATATCCCGCGTTGAATTGGCATAGGTCCATACGAGCAAAACATGCTCTTCATCATACAACTCGACAAAAACACCGGATTGCATGAAGGCGTTCGCCAACTGTTCTCCCGTGACTCCCCATTTAAGAGCCCATAAGGTCCATTTGAAAGGATCGCTCATCAAGCCTTCAAACCCCGCGTTAACCAAGCCTGGATAAGAGTCATTAAGTTGTTTTCGTGCTTCACTCAAGATGTCTAACATTTTTCCAATAAGGACAGGTCCTTCTACCATCAGTTGCGCCCTCGCCGCATCGATGGAAGCCAGCATCAGATAGGAAGGAGAACTAGTCTGAAACACCCGCAAATAGTGGCGGACATTCTCGACGTCCACTTTATCTCCACAAACGTGCAATAGGGCGGTCTGGGTAAAGGCCGCCGTCATTTTGTGAGTGCTTTGCACCACCAAATCCGCCTTGGCACTTACCGCTGAAAGAGGCAAATCCGGATGAAAAGCAAGGTGCGCCCCGTGCGCTTCGTCGACGATAACCTTCATTCCCGATGCGTGCGCCAAATGGACAATGGAAGTGAGGTCTGGCACGATGCCATGGTAAGTGGGGCTGGTAATCACCACTGCGGTTGCCTCTGGGTATGCGTGGATAGCTGCCTCTATGTCCTGCGCATGGATAGCGCCAATAAGAGGGCCTATGTGACGTGGCAACACCGCCACCACTCTCGCCCTTGCCAGTTCCAGCGCATGCCAAACCGACTGGTGCGCATCACGCCCAATAATCACCGTGTCCCCGGCATTGACGACCGCCATCACCGCCGCAAGGTTCCCGACCGTACTGCCATTCACGAGAAAAAATGCGGTATCGCTCCCCCACGCCATCGCGGCCAATTGTTCAGCCTCTTTGATTACGCCCTGAGGATGATGCAGGTCATCAAGCCCAGGTAGTTCTGTCGCATCTATTCTCGCAAGTGGCATTGCGTATTTTGCAAATTCAGACGCAAAACCTCGCCCTGCTTTATGGCCAGGAACATGCAGCGATGCGTTTTCGGTTGCCTGAAACTTCTCCAATGCTTCTAAAATGGGGGTTCTCGATCCATCGTATAGGGTATCCATACTTACAGTATAGCGTACTAGGGGGTGACACGCTCCAAATGAAGGTCTTGCCATAAAAGTTGCAATCGCTCTACAAAAAAGCGATACTGCTCATCACCAGTATCGGTAGTGATGATTTCCTTTTCACACTCATTACAAATAAAATGTTGGAGCAAATGTATTCCCTGCGCCTGATCCACCAGCTTACCGCATACCATACACTCATTTCGTGATTCCGCTCCCATAAAGCTAGTGTCCCTTCTTTCCGTTTTACCAATCTTTTTCTCCTAGCATTTAGTATGGCTCGCTCATCAGAAACTTAAACCTATCGCACGCATAGTCTATGTGTCAGTGCATAGACGTGTGCCATCAAAAAAGCCGCCATAAGAATGGCAGCTCTTGTCACCAAGGCATTTAAAAAGTGGGAGGTCTATTATTTTTTGGACAATTTTGCTTCTTTAGCCGCAAGTTCGCTGAGGAAAGCAGCAGCAATGCGCAAGGACTTCTGCACGGTAGGATCTTTCAGGAAGCGCATCAAACCGAAAACGCCATAGTTGGTGGAATCTTTGTCTGCTTTGGATTTTGCTTCTTTGAAAACGCCGTAGTACTCGTTAAAGAGTTGACCCACCGGAAGCGTTGCATCGAAGACCGTCTTAATAAACAGCGGTAACAATTCCTGATCTGTCATCATTGGCTCAACTAGATCCACGCCAATCTCCAGCCAGTTGGTAAGTTTGACCAGCATCGGCAACTTATCAAGCAAGGTAAGTGCCGCTTTTAGTTTCTCCTCACTGAATGGCTCCGCAAGTTTTTGCGCGGTGGAAAATGCCAGATCGATGAACTCTTCATCCTTGATCATGGGCTCTACCAAGTCCACACCAAGTTCAGCCACACTTAAAAGTTTGACAGCAGTCGGCAACTTGTCAGCCAGCGTCATGAGCGCACCTGCCATACCTGGCTTTGCCAATGCCTTCATACTGCTGAAAGCGTTATCAAGCAGTTCAGGATCCTTCACCATGGGTTCAATCAGATCCGTCCCCATTTCAAGCACAGTGAACATTTTTGCCATCGTCGGCATTTTACTTAACACTGTGATGGTGGCTGTCTGAATTTCGGGATCATTCAGCATCCCCAACAGCACATCAATATTTTGGTCCACCGTTTGTGCTTCCGCCATCTCTTCCGATCTCCTCCTTAGAAAAATAAAGTTTCAAATCTATGAATTTTAACATTCATATAAAAAATGTGTTATTTAAATTTAACGCAAATTTCACTAAATGTCCAGTATTTCAAGATTGCATTTTCCTCTGAATGATTATTACTGAAGGAAGTGTTGGTCTATGCTATACTACGCGAAGGATTATACTAAGGAGAGAACCGCATGCGCGAGAATGGCACAGGTAAATTCGGTCGTGGTGCTTCCATCATGGTCGCCTCCGTTTTTATCTCTAAATTGCTGGGCCTGCTCGTCGTCGTGCCTCTTCAGAACATCATTGGCGGGTATGCTTACGGCATATACAGAATTGCCTATCCGCTGTATACGATCATGCTCACGTTGGCCACCATCGGATTCCCGCTCGCGCTGTCCAAAACCATCAGCCAATTATCGGCAGCTGGCAAGCATAGAGAAGCCTACACGACATTTCGCATCATTGGGCGGTATATGCTCATCTTTGGGATTCTCGCTTTTCTCCTCATGTGGTTTGGCGCCCCGCTTTATTTGACTCTCTCGCTACCCCAACACTCTGAATCACTAGAAGCAGCGGCAGTACCCGCCATTCACGCATTGGCGCCAGCGCTATTGTTACTGCCCTTTATCAGTATTGAGCGTGGGTATTTACAAGGCTACCTTCGCCTTGAGGCATCTGGCGCCTCTCAAGTGGTCGATCAAATCGGACGTGTGGCCTTTATTCTTCTTGGCACCATCGTAGCCGCCACTGCCGGGTTTCATCCTTCTACCAAAGCCGCCATTGCCACTTTTGGCGCCACCGTGGGCGTCATTGGTGCTTTTTTACTGCTGCGGGTGTCTGTGCGCAAACTGCGTAGGGAAACCCAACGGAAATCGCGATTTTCTAACTCCGCACCGCTCAAATCTGGCGCTGTGCTCAAAAATTTGTTTGTCTACGCATTGCCGATTGCCTCAGGGACACTCGTGCTGCCTCTTTCACAGGCGATTGACGCGTTTACGATCCCCAGGTTGCTTTTCGCAAATGGTGCGACGATGGTCAAGGCAATCACCGATTACGGCATCTACACAGGTGAAGCGCTGATTCTCATGCAACTGCCGCTGTCATTCGCGAACGCCATTGGCGCTTCCATCATGCCAGCGCTGACAGAATCCCGGACCATCGGCAATAAAAAAATGACCAAAGTGCGACTCCAAGCCTCTTTTAAGATGATGACATTCATGACCTTTCCCGCCGCTGTCACACTTGGCATTCTGGCCAGGCCAATCAATATCGCGCTTTTTTCCAGCACCGCAGGGACAGAATCTATTGCCATTGCAGGTCTCATGAGTATTTTCAGCGCGCTGGAACTGGTCTCGACCTACATATTGCAAGGTTACGACAGGTTTTATCTACCCGTAGTCCACATGGTCATTGGCGTGATCATCAAATTAGTGTTGAACATTGTCTTGGTTCCTAAGATGGGGATCAACGGGGCCGCCGTTGCAAGCACGGTCGGTTATGCCATTTCCTCCTGGCTCAACATGAGGAGCGTTCGCCGCTTTTCCAATCTGCCGATTAACTTTCCCAGCATGGCCTGGCGACCACTTGCAGCCTCCATCCTCGTCGGCGCCTGGTTTTTCCTGCTGCTGCGCGGCGTAAAAGTATTGCAGGAGTGGCAGCCATTGCTTGCCGCCACTCGTGGCGTTGCTCTGTTAATCGTTCTGATCGGCCTCTTTGTGGGGGCGCCAATCTATCTCTACTTTGCCATGAAGTTCAAGGCTGTGTCAGGAGATGAATTATCCAGAATCCCTTTTATCGGCAAATACCTCGTTCGCCGCAGCAATGCCTAAAGCACCCATTTTTGAATCGCTGCAAGCGCCACTACTCCTGGCCAACCAAGCACGGCGGTTACTCCCACTGTGCCAACATTGACGGGAATATGCAGTCCCGCCGTTTTTCCCAAGTAATCAGTCAACAACAGTACACTGCCGCCAATGAGTAAATTGCGTAACAACCCGCCAAGTATAGCCCATGGCTTTTTCATAAAAAAATAAATCACGAAGACAAGCAAAACAATTCCCACAGCAGCCCAGATCATGGTTGGCGTCATGTCAATCCCCTTCACATTCCGTGATTATAGCGAGGCGGTATGGCCTTTACCGGTGGTTGAGCCGACCTTGCCGGATCGCGAAGAGATTTCTCCGCTCATCGCTACTGCCAAGTGTTTGCGGCGCACGATACGAAGGAGTCCTTCATAGCGTTTTTCCGCTGCAATCAACAGATAAATCGCATCATCGACAGCATCCGGGTCCAGCGCCTGATTAAAGTGATGCAAGGCCAACTGCCATGCTTCATACGCTTCATCCAGATCGTGCAACAGTTGTTCGTTTTGTAGGGTCTCTTTGTCCAGGTTCGGCTTTCTGTACAGGTTCAGCCTGTCCCCCATCACTCACCCTCTACTTTCTGTAAAATTAATTTAGTAGAGTATAGTCAGGGGAAGATGGTTTTATGACAACTTCACACAAAAATATCGGCGCCTCATATGGGACGCCGATATTCAAACGCTCTAGCCAAAGTCATTTCATCTGCATATTCCAAATCGCCGCCTACAGGCAATCCATGACCGAGCCTCGTGACCGCCAGCAACTCAAATTGTCGGACCAATTTCGCCACATACTGAGCGGTTGCTTCCCCCTCCATCGTAGAATCCGTGGCAATGATGAGTTCCTTGACACGGTCATCCACGAGACGGTTCAACAACTCACGCAGACGCAATTGTTCCGGCCCGATGCCATCCAGCGGTGAAATCACCCCACCAAGCACATGATAGACCCCTCGATAGCGTTGCATGCGCTCCAGTGCCACCACATCTCTCGTGTCACCCACCAAGCAAATCATGCTGTGATCACGCTCAGGTTCACCGCAAATCGCACATGGAATCTCGTCTGTCCACATGCCGCAGACGGGACATTCCGATAGGTGTTCTTTGATCGTAGCGAGCGAGCGGATCAGTGCCTGCAGTCCGTCCTCCGGCATTGACAGCACGTGGAAGGCGAGCCGTTGTGCCGTCTTTGGACCAATCCCCGGCAAACGACCAAATTGTTCCATGAGATCTGCAATGGGCTTGGGGAACCCGCTCATCAGAACAAACCAGGCATGTTTAGTCCTTTGGTGTATTTACCCATGTGACTTTCTGCCAATTCCTCCGCTTTCCCTTCTGCATCACGCAGCGCCGTAAGCATTAGGTCTTCCAGCATCTCCACATCTTCCGGATCAACCACATCAGGTTTAATTTTGATCTGCTGCACTTTGCGGTGACCGTTCATCTCAATTTCTACCGCACCGCCGCCTGCCGTCCCTTTCACGATCATGGTTCCGAGTTCTTCCTGAGCCCGCGCCATGTCTTCCTGCAGCTTTTTGGCTTGCTTCATCAGTTGGTTCATGTTTTTCAACCATCGTCACTCCGTTTCGTCAACCATTTCAATGCGATCCTCGCCAAACATGTTGATCACCCGCTCCACCCAAGGTTCCCTTTCCGATGTCGCCCGTTCGCTGCTATCTGCCGCCGCATTCAAATAGGACTCCCAATCTTGGACATGCACGGCGCGCAGCCTAATAGGAACTTGATACATCGCCTTCAGCACGTTATCAATGATCTCCCGGTGGGGAGCATTCATCACCGTTTCCGCATGAAGCTTGCTCTGAAACACCGTGATCAATTGACGCTGACGAACCGCTTCCGGGGTACCCGCATAGAGCCAGGCTCTCGTATGAACGCTTTGTTTCTTCACTTCTTCTAGCACAGCTTGCCATTCATTTTGAATTTTCGCAAGTAGTCTCTTGTCTTCCTCGCTGACCGTTTCCCCTAACAGCTTGGCTGTCGCAGTTGACGTACTTTTTATTTGCGGCACAGTTTTGGAGGCATTTGACGTGGCAGAGGAATTAGTGGGAAGAGACGGGTGATCCTCATACTTAGCCAAGCGTTTTTCCAGTTCCACCACACGCTCGGTCAATGCCCGAAGTGCAGGTTCCATGTCAGTTCCTTGAGCGGACTCACTGCGACGAGATTCCGGTTGAATGGATATCTCGTCAATTGTTGAAGTAGTGATTGCCAACAGGCCCACCTCGATAAAGAGTCGGGATTGCGTCTGATAACGAAGTTCACTTTGCCATTTAATCAAAGTGTCCACAAATCGGAACAGCATCTCCAAATCCAGACTCTGCACCACGATCCGAAAGGTAGGATCGAATTTCTCGCGATCTTGGACTTCTTCCACCGCCACCTGTTTTTTCAATAAAATAGCGTCACGTCCGTACGCCAACAAATCCACGAGCAGCATCAGAGGATCAGTGCCTTTTTGCCATAGCTCGTTTAACTGCATCAACAGCGCCGAATGATCCCTTGTAGACACATACCGAATCAGGGTGCCGATTTGTTCACTTGGCACCCCTCCTGCCACCTCTGCCACTTCGTCCACGCCTATTTTCCCGTCAGAAAAGGCAAGCGCCTGATCAAAAAGCGACAGTGCATCCCGCAAACCGCCCTCTGCCGCGCGAGCCACGTACCAGAACGCGGGTTCCTCTACCTGTAGTCCCATCGAATCCGCAACCTCGCGCAATCGTTCCACGATCATTTCGCTTTGCAGTCGGCTAAAGTCAAAACGCTGACAACGGGATGCAATCGTAGCAGGAACCTTATGTATTTCAGTGGTCGCGAGGATAAAGAGACAATAGGAAGGCGGCTCTTCAATCGTTTTGAGGAGTGCATTAAATGCTTCTGAAGTCAGCATGTGCACTTCGTCAATAATGTACACCTTGCGCTTGACTTCCGTGGGCGCGTACTGCACCTGTTCAAGCAGTGCGCGAATCTCGTCAATGCCGCGGTTGGATGCGGCGTCCATCTCAATGACATCGACCACCCTGCCATCAAGTATTCCCTGACACGAAGGACATTCATTGCAGGGTTCCACACCTTGTGGATGCTCGCAATTAACGGCTCTAGCTAGGATTTTGGCAAGGCTTGTCTTGCCGGTCCCCCTAGGTCCTGAGAACAGGTAGGCGTGCGCCAATTTATCCATTTTAAGCGCATTGGTCAGCGTGGTCACCACGTGATTTTGCCCGACTACCTCAGCAAAGGTTTGCGGTCTCCACTCCCTGTAAAGCGCTGTATAAGCCAAAAAACATCACTCCTATGTCGAGGAGGGTAACAAAATAGAAAACGTGGTGCCATACCCTTTGGAAGTCATTCGAATATGCCCCCCAAATTCATGAACAATTCGCTGACAAATAGCAAGCCCTAATCCCGTCCCATGCTCCTTTGTTGTAAAGAAGGCATCAAAAATGCGGTCATTCAGATAGGAAGGAACGCCAGGTCCCGTATCGGTCACCTCAATCACCACTTTATCCTTATCCGCCTCATAACGGGTGCTTAATGTCATCTCACCACTGTCTTCCATGGCCTCAATCGCATTGCGGATCAGGTTCGTCAACACTTGCTTGAACATATTCTCATCCATTTTAACCTTGGGGACCGCAGCTAACCGATAATTCACTTGGATTTGATAGATAAAGGCGTCTGATTCATGGAGTTTGGCCACTTCCTTTACCAACTCATTGACATCGACGTCCTCGAGCACAAATTCCACCGGTTTTGACAGTAACAACAGTTGGTTCAAAAGTTCATTGACCCTGTCTATTTCAAGCAAAGCTAAGTCGGTGTAGCCTTTTTGTTTCTCCCAACCCTTATCTAATAAATCATGGGATAACATTTGCAAGAACCCTCGGATCGAAGTCATGGGGTTGCGGACTTCGTGGGCAATCCCAGCTGCCATTTTGCCAATGGTAGATAAGCGATCAATACGTAGAAGATCGGTTTCCAACTGCACAAAATTGGAGATCTCCCGAAAAATAAAAACAGTCCCTATATGTAACTCATCTTTTTTGATTATTTGCGCATCAACAAGCACGTACACTAAGCGATCAATGCGTTCAAAATAATGGAGATGCGAGAGGTACCCTTTTTTTTCAGAAAAAGTCCCTATTAACAAAGACAAAATTCCCGGCTTAGCGTCCAATACCTGATTGGTATCCAAAATACCCGGGGAGTAAGTCAATTCAAAAAGTTCCGCAAATGCCGCGTTCATTTCCATTAGGTGCTTTTCGCCTTTTTGAAAAACAAATACCATGGGATAAATATTGACGGTAAATCTCAGCACTTCCAGAACGGCAAAATTGCGAAGATCCACATCAGAACCCTGTAGTCCTAAATTCTCCAAAAAATGTTGCATCGAAGAAGGGGTATCACCCATCGACTTCTCTCCTTATGCAATCGGCTGAACTCTCAGCGCCATCGGGCCAGGCGAGTCTGCGGCACCCGAAAGATTTCCCTAAGTGCTGCTTCCGTCAGGACCTTACACGGTTCGAGAGCTCCCGTCGCGCAGGACCCAACCCAATGAACGCTGAGACTTCAGCCGAAAATAGAAATGGCGGAGAGAGTGGGATTCGAACCCACGAGCCCCGCAAAGGGCTACTCGCTTTCGAGGCGAGCTCCTTCGACCACTCGGACATCTCTCCGCAGTTCGCGAACAACAGGATTACCTCTTTTGTCGCGAAAGAAGTCTGCCAATATCATAGCACATCTCCCTGCCTCGATGCCAGCGGTAACTTGTGGATAGTGGTTTAACCCCGGAACATCGTAGGCACGAAGCAAGGATTCAAGCGCACCCGCTTTGGGACTGGGTGCACCGTAAATGACGTGGGCAATTCGGCTTTGCTGAATCGCCCCTGCACACATCAGGCACGGCTCGAGTGTAACGTACAGTCGGCATCCTGTCAGCCGCCAATCCCCTACCTTACGTACGGCATCCCTGATGGCCATGATCTCTGCATGCGAAGTGGGATCATTCCAACTCTCTGTCATGTTGTGCCCCATACCGATTACATTGCCTGCCCCATCCAGAACCACGGCGCCAATCGGCACTTCGCCAAGTGCCACCGACTTTTTAGCTTCAATTAAAACGAGTTCCATTGCCTCAACATGACTCATCATAAGAACCGATCAGCACCTTGTTTTTGAATTCATTTTTACTTTATCACAAACGTTCACTCACCAAATGGGCTTCATTGCATAGCCTAGATCACATCGAGGAAAGGGGTGGGTGTTGATGTGCGGCATCACTGGCTACATTGACTGGGAGGAACAGGAACCCGAACAGGTGTTGAGGGAGATGAGCGTAACCCTCGCCTGCCGTGGTCCTGATGATCACGGCGAAGTTCGGTCAGGCCCCATCGCATTGGCACACCGGCGCCTGATCGTCATCGACCCTGAGGGCGGGACACAGCCCATGGTTCGAAGTGTGGGCGGAAACCGTTATATGATTACCTACAATGGTGAACTTTATAACATGGATGAGTTAAAAAATGAACTCTTGGCGCGCGGCCACACCTTACTTTCGCGTTCTGACACTGAACTTCTCCTGCTCTCTTACATCGAGTGGGGACGGGATTGCCTGCAAAAGTTAAATGGCATCTTCGCTTTTGCGATCTGGGACGAAAGCCGTCAGCGACTATTCATGGCGCGAGACAGACTTGGCGTCAAACCGCTTTTTTATAGCCGTCAAAATGGCTTTTTTGCCTTCGCATCAGAACTCAAAGCACTGCTTGCACATCCCAAAGTGCCTGCTGTCGTCGATACGGAGGGGCTTGCTGAACTCCTCTTCATCGGTCCAGCAAGAACTCCGGGTAAAGCGGTGTTCAAGCACATCGTCGACCTCAAACCGGGACACTTTTTGGAATACACAAAAGACCACATGGTGGAAGCCCCATTTTGGCAATTGCAAAGTCACCCACATGAAGACGATGTCGAAACCACCGCAAAGACGGTACAGGAACTGCTTTATGATGCCGTATCTCGGCAACTCGTCTCAGATGTGCCCATTACTACCCTGCTCTCAGGCGGACTTGACTCGAGTGCCGTTTCCGCATTTGCGGCAGATGCGCTCTCCAAACAGGGCGAGACACTCCACACATACGCGATAGATTTTGTCGACATGGACAAATACTTCGTCGCCAATGCCTTTCAAACAGGGCGGGACGCTCCCTGGGCAAAAAGAGTGGCCGATTATATTGGAAGCGTTCATCATCCGATCATCCTTGATACGAGGCAAATGACCGATCACCTCTTGCGACCGCTTTACGCCAGAGACCTTCCTGGGATGGCCGACATCGATGCCTCACTCTTTCTTTTCAGTCAGGAAATCAAAAAAAACGCGACCGTGGCACTCTCCGGCGAGGCAGCAGACGAGGTCTTTGGCGGTTATCCGTGGTTTCACCGCGACGAAGCACTAACAGCTGACACCTTCCCCTGGTCGCTGCAACTGCACGAGCGGACGGGATGGATTCGTCCGGAGTTACTCGAAACCATGACACCCGACACATTTGTCAAAGAACGCTACCTTGCTGCACTCGACGAAGTGCCAAGACTTCTTGGCGAAAGTAAAGAAGAAGCGAGAATACGCGAAATCTCATACCTCAGCATCACCCGTTTTTTACCGACACTGCTAGAGCGAAAAGACCGGATGAGCATGGCGGCAGGACTTGAGGTGCGCGTTCCGTTTTGCGACCACCGATTGGTGGAATACGTGTGGAATATTCCCTGGCACATGAAGATGGACGGCAACCAGTCCAAGGGCATATTGCGCCGCGCGTTAAAGGGATGGTTACCGGAGGACGTCATCAACCGCAAAAAAAGTCCTTATCCCTCCACGCCAGATCCGGTATACCTAAATACGGTTCGGGCGCAATTTGAGGATGTCATTCACGAACCGAGTTCCCCATTGCTTGATCTCATCAACGTTCCGTGGCTCGAGGAACTAGTCAAGCGAAGCAAAGAAACCACAGAACACCGTCCGTGGTTTGGCCAAATTATGGCGATCCCGCAAATGTTTGATTACCTTGTCCAGGTGAACGAGTGGCTGAGGACGTATCACATACAACTGATTCCTTGACATTTAAGGTGATCACAAAAACCAGCTACCAATTCAACTCAGAATGATTTTTTGGATGATTTCTTTTAGTTCTTCTGCGCTCTGGTCAAGATCATCATTGACGATCAGGTAATCGTATTTGTCCTGATACTTCAGTTCCAGTTCCGCCCTCGACAGGCGCTGCTCGATATTGACAGGGTCAGAATCCCTGCCATACAAGCGGTGGGACAGTTCCGCAATAGACGGCGGCGTAATAAAAATAGTGCGGATGTGTTGGGGAAAGGCTTCCATCGCATCCGCACAGCCTAAAACATCCATATCGGTGATAATATCGTATCCGTTGTCAATCGCGTATCGTATCGTGGGTAAATGTGTCCCATAATAGGCATTCGTATGAATTTTTTTCCATTCAAGAAATTGCCCTTGTTCGATCATTCCCTCAAATTCTTCGGTGCTAACAAACGCATAAGGGTTTAACTGGCTTTCACCTGGCCGCATCGACCTGGTCGTTGCGGAAGGCATGTAATATACTCCACTCAAATCCTGCAATACGCGGTTTAGTAGCGTGTTTTTGCCTACTCCAGAAGGGCCCGACAGGATAATAAAATACCCGTTTCGAGGCCTTTGATCCTCTGGATGAAATGGTATAAATATTTCGGGAACCATCGAT
>JAJZAS010000015.1 GCA_021799325.1 Bacillota bacterium
GCATTATTCGTATCTTTGCGATCGGAGATTTGCATCTGTCATTTGGCGTCAATAAACCCATGTCGGTTTTCGGGGAATTGTGGAATGATTATGAAAAAAAATTAGAATATCATTGGCGGGCCTTGGTTCGTGATGATGACCTAGTCATTATCGCGGGAGATATTTCCTGGGCGATGCGAGATGCGGAAGTTCAGCCTGACCTCTCCTTTATCCGCGCGCTTCCGGGAGAAAAAATACTGCTTCGCGGCAACCATGACTACTGGTGGGGTACAAGAAAAAAAGTACAGCTATTAGCCGGTCCCGGTTTCCATGTGCTGCACAATAATGCGCTTGCATTTCCTGGTGTCACTTTTGTGGGAACAAGAGGGTGGGAATTGCCTGACTCTCCCCGATATGTGGCAATTGAGGATGAGGGCATTTACCTGCGAGAAGTGGAACGGCTTCGCCTATCGCTTAACGAAGGCAAAAATAGCGGACAACCTCTGTTTGCTGTCATGCATTATCCCCCACTGCTTAATGCTGATCATCGTTCTGGATTTGCTGAGTTACTGGAGGAATACGGCGTTCACACATGCGTGTATGGGCATTTGCACGGACAAGCCCACCAATCACGAGTGGAAGGACTTGTCCGTCACGTCGACTATCATCTGGTGTCCAGTGATTTTTTAGCCTTTACACCGCTGGAAATCCCATTTTTTCATTGAAACATTGCAAAAACTTCCTGCCTTCTCGCGGTATCTTCGGTATAGACTCCACGTACGGCGGTGGTCACCGTCATCGTCCCGGGTTTATTGACCCCTCTCATCGCCATGCACAAATGCTCCGCCTCCACCTTGACAGCAACTCCCTGTGCCTGCAGGCGCTCCATAAGCGCATCGGCAATCGTCGCCGTCAATCGCTCCTGTAGTTGCGGCCGTCTGGCGGTGACCTCCACGAGCCTAGCTAGTTTTGATAGTCCGGTAATTTTTTTGCCATTAGGGATATACGCCACATGCGCTTTCCCGAAAAAGGGAACTAAGTGGTGTTCACACATGCTATAGAATGGGATGTCTTTGACGATTACCACTTCACTATGCTCTTCATTAAAAAAAGTCATCAACTGGTCCGCAGGATCTTCTCCCAAGCCGGAAAATATCTCGTTATACATCCTTGCCACCCTTTCGGGAGTCTCAAGAAGACCTTCCCGATCCGGATCTTCACCTACTGCTTCTAGTATCATGCGTACTGCTGTCTGAATTTTCTCTTCATCTACTCGTGCCATTTGATCACTCTCCATGAACGCCACTATATCACTTTATTGAAAAGCCTGAAACACCCCATATTGAAACCATTTTCCTTTATTTAACATAAAATTCAAGTTATGATCGACGATAGCCGAAGCTTCTTTGGAAAACGCCTCTTGACTGACAACCGCCATGCCGTCATGTACCTCACTTTGCATGTCCACTTCTCGTACTGGACCGGAAATGATCGTTTGCACGAGACGAAAACCTGCGGTTTGATAAATGGTTTTCCATTCTTTTAAGGTCGGCACTCGCGTAGCACCGTAAAGGTCTTGTACTTCTGTCAGAATTTCAGGTGAAAGTGGACTCGAAGCCGCCATTTCGGTATCAATGAGTTGACCAGATGGACGCAGCACACGGTAGTATTCGCTTACTAATGCTTCTATCTGATTAAAGACCGTTACCGATTCCGCCACGACCAGATCAAAACTTTGATCGGGAAAAGGCAGGACGTTTGGGTGATCCGTCAAAATAAAAATAGGATCTAAGGACATCATTTGCGCCCGTTTCATCGCTTTTTCCACCATTGCCTGGCGGATATCGATACCGATTACCTTGACGTGAAACTTTTGCGCGAGTGCGCATGCCGTTCTACCAGTTCCGCATCCCACTTCTAGCACCTGAGTTCCCTCTTTCAGTTGCAGACGGTCCATCCAGAACGATGTCCCCTTAAACCCGCCAGGATGTGCACTTCCCGCACCAAATGCCGCGAGTACATCGTGATAGTCCATAAGTCCCCTCCCACTTTTTTGCCATCATACGCACCGCTCAGTCAAATGGTGAGAATGAACGATGAATGCTACAATGTCCCCATGCACAATTCTCTAGGGGGACCCATTCATGCTTAGCGTGTATCTCATTCATGTAGAACCGGAGGGAGACTTTTTCTTTACTCCAGAAGGCGTCCTGATCACGCTGGACAACATTTCCTATCAGGTTTATTGTCTTGATTCGCGACATAATTTTTTGCGCGCAGCAGTCACTAAATTTCCCCTTGCTCAACTGACAGGAGACGGAGTGATGTATCGCGGGGCCAATATCAAGCTAGAACCACTACAATCGCTTGAAACGAATCATGATAAAGCCAAAGAAGCTTCCTTCACTATCTTAGAAGAAATATATCGCTCGAATCCGGAACGCTATTTTTTCCTATCGAAATATGTTCGCTACCGATGACAAAAAAGCAGCCTCCAAAGAGACTGCTTTTAACATTTGATGATCACACTACTCTGTTGCGATATCCTGATCTGTCTGTACAATTCCTGCAATCACACGCATAAAGTGCTCTTCCGGTTGGTCGATCAGAGGTTGCAACCGCTGCGCTTCCTGTTGCTGGCCTGACCGAACCAATTCCTTTTGATACGTAGTGAGGAGCTCTTTGACATCGTAAATGCCCTCAGAATTTAAGTTGACAAGCGATACTTTTGCGCCTTTTGCGAGGCGCCTGCGCAGTGCTTCTGCATTTAGCCCCATTTCCAGGTTCAGGTGCAAATAAACGACCCCACCCGTCATCCCGGAACAGATCCACGGTCCTGGATCTCCCATGACCAGTGCGCGTCCACCTGTCATGTATTCAAACGCAAATCCTTTAATGTTGGCTCGGGTGGCGATGGCCCCGTGATCATCAGCAATTGGTGCCGTAACTTCCCCGCCGACGATGATATCGGCGCCAGATAAACGGATGCCAGCGCGCGAGTCCGCATCCCCCTGCACTATAAACAGTCCCCGCTGGGCACCATAGGCAAGCCCTTTGCCAACACTGCCGTTGATCCGATCGCCAAAGCGGTTTTGTCCTTTCATAATGATCACTTTGCCGCCAAGCGCACCTTTGCCCACGCCATCCTGCGCGCCGCCTTCCACCCTGAGATGGACACCTGTTGCATTGTAAGCAGCGAATCCGTTACCCACCACAGAACCGCTAAGCAACCTGACGGAAGCCTTGCTTAACCCTTTTTTGCGGTCGCGGATTTCAGAGCGAACCACTGAACCCGAAATCATCCCTCCGATGACGCGTTCTGCAGAGTGAACTTGACTCGCGCCAAACGTCATTGCCTCACTGCCCGCCGCCATCGCAGATACCGCCTGCTCTCCGAGTTGAGCGGTCAACGATTCCATTCCCACAGAACTTGGGCGATTAGCGTGGGTCTTGTATTCATAAGCCGCATGGACATGAATCTCTATCAAATCCTTTAAGTTGACCTGTTCAAGCCCTCTGGTTTGTGTCAATTTGGCGGACTTACCGACTAGTTCCTGCAAGGAGCCCGCGCCAAGCATGGCAACAATTTGCTTCACTTCTTCCGCCATGCCAAGGAAATATCGCTCCAGATTGGCTACTGCCAAATCAATTTGCCTTGGCACAAACGCCTTGAGCCCATGCGCTACCGCCTGCTCCTGGGTTTCTATTTGTGTAGCAATGCCGACATGGCAAGTGTCTTTATGGCAACCGCGACAACTCGTACAGCCAATGGCAATCATCGCCATGGTACCAAATCCGACTCGATTGGCGCCAAGCAATACAAGTTTCACTACATCAAGTCCACTTTTCATGCCGCCATCGCCCCAGATTTCCACCTGATCGCGAAGTCCTGATTCAAGGAGCGCCTCGTGTGCCAATTTCACCCCGATCTCAACAGGTAATCCCACGAATTTGATCGCATGAGCCCTAGCCGCGCCAGTCCCACCGTCAAATCCGCTAAGCGTGATCACATCAGCCCCCGCCTTTGCAATCCCCACCGCAATAGTGCCGATATTCGGGACGACAGGCACTTTGACTGCCACCTTGGCGCGCGGATTGACCACTTTCAATTCATCAATCATTTGTGCCAAATCTTCGATCGAGTAGATATCGTGATTGTTGGAGGGAGAGATCAAATCCGTGCCTTGTCTCGCATTTCTGGCATTGGCCACTTTCGCCGACACTTTGGATCCGGGCAGATGTCCTCCTTCTCCCGGCTTTGCGCCTTGACCAATTTTAATTTCCAAAAGGTCAGCAGAATTGCATAGTTCCGCATTGACGCCAAAACGGCCCGATGCCACCTGGTGACCACGATTTTTGGCGTATTTGCCAAGCATGTCTTTTATCTCGCCGCCCTCACCGTTCATGGCAATCATATCGAGCTTTTGTGCAGCAATGGCATAGGAACGAAACGCGGTTTCGCTTTGCGAGCCAAAACTCATCGAACTGATCACAAAAGGCAGTGCGTGATCGCCAATGGACAAATCGACATCAGCAGGTTGTGTGACCGTTTCTGCAGATACAACATCCAACAGATGGCGAAGTGAAATGGGCTGTTTCTCTTCAAGTTCCTTTAATTTCTCCGTAAATTCCGTATACTGGGCCTTGCCTCCCGCGGCATCGCCAGCCATTTTCCAAATTCTTGGCCACAACTGATACGGTCTTGCCACTGCCGCCTGACCGCCGCGGAGCGCTTCTGTGCGGGTTTTTGAGGTCTGATAAAAGCGCTTAAAGTTCCCCGCTTTGACATCTTCATCAAAGAAAGACTTGATTTCAAGAAGTGATGCCACTTCACTTGCGAGTCCAATCGCACTAAAAAGGCGGTCATACCCGCGCAACTCGTGAATACCAAGCGTAGAAATGACCTTTTCTAGCCCTTTGGTAAGTGCACTGTACGCATTCTCAATGCCTTTATAACCGTCAAATTCAAACGCCGTTTCAAAATACAGATACGGATTGATCGCATCTGCGCCAAGCCCCACCAATACTGCCATGTCGTGCAAATTCCGAATGGCGCCTGAGCGAAGCACAATACTGCATTTTCTGCGTTCACTTTCCCCATTTTCATCGCGGAGATCGCGAAGCGTCTTATGCGCCATACTCACCGCAAATGCAGGATCCATCCAAAAGTAGCCGGAAGCAAAAGACAATTGGTCATCAAGGATAATGAGTTGCGCCCCTGCGTGAATGGCCGCAAGCACCTCGTCGCGAAGTCGTTCTAGCGCCTGCGAAAGCGTCTCATCTTCTTCGATGCGTGGATAAATTTCGGCAATCGCATCCCGCGTAGTGGCAAAATAACGCAAAACATCCTCAAATAGCTGTGTGCCAAGTTTTAGCGCCGTAGAGCGGTACCTGTCAGCTTCATTGGCTGGATGGCCCCCAAGTAGGATCGGACTTTGTATCTCCAGGTGGCGATACTTTTTGCTTTTGGTGCGAAGATTCGGTCTTCTGCCCAACACGATACGGGTGGAAAAGTGCTCAATTTCCCTTTCCCTATCAATTGCTGGATTGGTGACAACCGCCACTGTTTCTTTTAGGAAGTCGGCCACATTTTGACCCTTGTCTGTTAATACGGCGAGTGGCCCGTCAAAGCCAAGGGAACGAATCGGTTCTGCCCCCATCGTCGCCTGGTGTTCGAGGATACGTAAATCCTCCTGATCCCACCCAAAGGCGCCAAGCAGGTTTTCCCTAGATCCTGCACGCTCACGCTCAGGTGTCAAATGCACATCGCCTAGCGCAGCAGAGCCGCCATAAGAAAGACTGTGCCGGAAACCTTCAAAAGCATATCGACCCTTCATTCGTTGATAGATGAGTTCCTGCACTTCATGATAGGGATGAAGGGTTGCCGGGGCATTTTCAGGTAAGGAAACGACCACTTTTTCACCAGGCGCAAGTGGATGAGGATCTGATACCATCTCCACCAAAGGGACGACCCCTTGCTCCGAACTAAATACCCAACTTGTTTCCGTCTCCACTTGCCAGACAGGCCGAAGCCCCAATGCATCGACAGAGAATGCGGCTTCAGCACCCGTGCGGGAAACGATACCTGCGGGGCCTTGTGCAAACGGCCCCCAAAGTGAACGCAAAAACATATACATATCTTGTAAATGTTCATTAGTGTGCTTAATTTCATTAATAATCGGCGGGAACGCCACCTCTAATGCTTCCGCAAGTGTATACCCGTAATCAAAAATAAGGCCTTCAATAAACCGGTTTAAGTCTTGCGAATCGCTGCCCCCTGGGACAGTTGGGATATCCAGCATCCTGCTTTCTTCCCGTAACCTGTGGATGGTATTTAGTTCACCGTTATGCCCAAGCAGTGTAAAAGGCTGCACACGTTCAGATGAGGTGGTGGTATTGGTCGAATAGCGATTGTGCCCAATGGTGGCACGGCTTTTTAATCCATCATGTAAAAAGTCGCGAAAATACGCTCGCAACGTATGACTGTCTCCCCTAACCTTATACACCACCGTGTCATTGGAAAGGGAAGCCACATGAATTTGAAGTTGGGATTCTACGGCCAGATGCAGATGATAACACGCCTTCCCCACTTCCGCCTCGTTCATTTCCTCGTTTGCCAATAGGCCAAACTGGAAAAAATGAATCTGCTCCGCCGACCCACCAGGTCCAAGCACCTCCGAGTGGACCGCATCTTGTTGCAGCGCGATCACTTGAAATCCAAAAGTCGCCGCTAGTTCTTTAAACGGCTCTTCCACCTCGTCATAGGCGCGTAGCATGTCTTTTGTCACCACAAGATGAGCCACTGCAAATCGCTTAGAGTCTACCAAACGGGGATCCCGGTCATGATTTTGTAAAATATCTGCCCAAAGTTCACGCGGAAGATCAAGAAGAATCCCGCATCCATCGCCTTCCTCTTCAACAAATCCCGCTCGGTGTCGCATTTGGTCTAGCGCGCCAAGAACGTGTTCAATATTGTCCCGTGTTGCCTGTTCGGACTTTTCGACCCAGGCTACAATCCCACATGCATCGTGTTCATCTCTCTCTAGAAAAGGCACGTTCTCACCACTCCCTATCTTTTGATACAACAAAAGCGAAGAAGTTCTACCCTACGGGATACCTCTCCGCCAAAACATTCACAAAATCCAGAATGATGACAAACATTCTGAGTTATTCAATTATACTTTGAGATGAATAAAAATGCAATGCCTGTTCGCGTCTTCGTACTATGCCTGTCCCATGATGGTTTTTAAGGCCGACTTGACCACATCCACCGCAATCGCGAACCCAATTCCCTGCGAGCTTTGGCTGACTGCGGTGTTCATCCCGATCACCTCACCGTGCATATTGATGAGCGGGCCACCGGAATTGCCCCGATTGATCGCCGCATCGGTCTGTAATAAATGAGGATAAGAGCGGTCGCCAATCTCCATGGGCCGCTCTTTTGCACTGATGATCCCCACGGTCACCGAATGGTCGAGACCAAGCGGGTTACCGATTGCTATGATGTGCGCCAATAATAGGAAACAAAAAGCTCGTAAGGCTTATTGACATCGTCTATCCACACTTTTTGAATCAACAATCGAATCAACTCGATGCCTTCAGGTGAGTGACTGATTTCCTCACGCCGTAATGCTTCGATGGCAGTCAAAAGCGTAACAACCTCCATTTTGTTAATGCTATGATCCATTGCCATGCGAAGATCTCTTAAAAGTGCATTAGTGACCGCCTTTTCCACCGCATCGATGCGTAGATACGGCTGTTGGCAATCACTATCCGCGCGATGAGATCTTGGGCAGCGGTAATAGAGCACCCCAGCACCACTAGATTTTGGTCTCATCACACTTCCGCAAGAACAGAATAAACGTCCATTCAACATACGGGGCTTGCCCAATCGATGAGAACCTTCATTTTTTCCATGTGCATGCTGCACGGCAGCAAATACATCCCGGCAAACAATGCCAGGGTGGGCATCTATTGATGTTGCCACAGTGTCTTCATCGTCATTCCAAATCACCTGATACCGTCTAAGAAAAGGATCTTCTATTAAAGGCGGAGCTAACTTCCGCACTCTTCTTCCGTAGACAACATCGCCAGTGTACACAGGATTTTGCAAGACTCGTTGTATCTTTTGCGCCGTCCAATGTCGTTTTTCAGCAGTCAGTCTCCCTTCCTCATTCAACAGTTGGGCAATTCGATAGCCACTTTTATGTTGAGCGGCCAAATCAAAAATCCATTGAATCACGTTTGCGCGATCAGGATTCGGTACGAGACGCTTGGAATTCTCGTCTAAAATGTATCCGTCAGGAACCCTCCCTGACCACTTTCCGGCACGCGCTTTTTCAAAATTGCCCAACCGTACGCGAATGCCGATTTTTTCTGACTCGTACTGCGCCACTGCGGAATGCATGGTGAAAATCAATTCCGCACTCTCCTTGTCGCTGTCGTAATTTTCCTCAAACGAGATCACCCGCAACCCAAAGGCTTGCAGCATGCGAAGCATGACCAGCGCATCGACCGTATCCCTCGCAAAACGGGAAATTCCTTTAAATAGGACTACCGCAAACTTCTTTTCTCTCGCTTGTTGCAAGAGCAAGGTGACCGCTGGCCTTTTGATCATACTGGTTCCTGTAATCCCTTCATCGCAAAAAATATAGTCATCCGGTGTCTCCCAAACCTCATCGCCCTGCTGAGCCTTTCGCCTTGCAAATTCCCTCAAAAACGAAACCTGGTGCGCCACGGACTCACCTTTCGCTTGCATCTCATCACTTACCCTCGCGTAGATGGCGCAAATCGGCATGCCCGTGCCCTCCTACCCTTTTTTCCTGTTTGCCACTCCAAAATTCCAAGAGTTCAATCAGCTTCAGAGACCCGAATTTTACCTGTACGACCTCTACCGCTTTTCTTCTCATGCCCATCCCTCCTCCAATCAACCTATGCATGGGACCTTGTCTGACTTAAGTGACAGGATGGGAAGTGTTATACTGACGGAAGATAGATTGCTAAAGGAGGTGCAATTCATGGCTTCGGTGCCGGAAGCTTTTTCATATCGCGAGCAATTGGAGGAACTCGCCAGGTTCTTTGCCGCACACCTCGACGAGAACAGCTTGACGTACTTGAGAATGAGAGGAATTCAGGAAGAAGCGATCAAACAGTTTGAAATCGGTGCAGAACCAAGTGTCATTGGATTTGTGTCTAGCCGCCTGAGTACAGGCATGATGGCGGGAAGGGTGACCGTTCCTATCCGCAATCAGGATGGTAAAGTGGTGGATATCATTGGTCGTGCAGTGGATGACCGCTTGCCTAAATACAAGTCGTTAACCAATTATAATTCCTCCCTATTTGGTGCCCAGTTTTTAAAAGATACCGATACCGTGGTTCTTACGAGCGGCATTTTTGATGCGCTTTCATTAATAGAAAACAACATTCCCGCTGTGGCAGTGCCGGATTGTTTTGCCTTTACGGAAAATCATGCACCGTATTTTGCAAACAAGCAGGTATTTATTTGCCTGTCCAACGATGAATCCGGCAGGAGGGAAACTGTACGAGTCGCACAACTGATCAAACCGCTTTCCACGCACATTTTTGCGGTCGGTTTACCACCTGGCGTCAAGGATGTCAATGACCTGTTTGTCCATAATGAAAACGCTTTGCTAATCTTTCAGACGCTCTTGCAACAATCGGTGCAATCCAGTTTATCAAGTGGGCAACCAGCAGACGCCCATTATTTTGATGCGTTCCTTGAAGAGTTTGGAAAGCGCAAACGGCATACCACGTCAGGATTCAGCACCGGACTTGAGGCGCTCGATCAACTCCTAAATGGGGGGCTCCACGCGGGATTATACGTGGTCAGCAGTCGTCTCGAAGGAGGTAAAACCGCCCTCTTGAGGCAAATGAGCGACGAGCTCGCTAGGCAGGAGGTACCGGTCATTTATTTTTCTTATGGCACGTCCGCCTATCATCTGTGGTCGATGTCTATTGCTCAAACGCTGGATTTATCCATGCACGAAGTGTTGACGGGACAAGCGGATGAAGCAAAGGTGAAGGAAGCCAGTGAATCATACAAAAAGTTAGCGAACAACCTGTGGACCGTCGAATTGACGCCAGAGTCTACGATCTCTGACATGGTAGGCATGATTCAACAGACCATGCAAAAAATTGACAAGGCCCCTTGCGTCATCCTCGACCCGATTGAAAGGTTGTATCCCGACGATACGGATGCCAAAATCAGCCTAAAGCGTATTCAAAGGCTCGAATGGGCGCTTTACCAGATGCACCACATCGCGAGGCAACTAGGCACGGTCGTTCTCACTGCCGCCTATGACAACCAGATCGACGAAGCGTTTGACCCGATGGTAGCCGTGGCGGACGTCCATATTTTTTTAACGTGGGAAGAAGAAACCGAAACCGTGAGAAACGGCAGGTTTGTCGTTCGCAAAAATTTATTTGGCGAGGAAGGCAGTTGTGAAATGCGAATCAGTAAGCGGTCCCTTCGCTACTCTACTTGATGTCAATAAAGGTGTTGCAATATTGAGTACCTAGTGACTTTTGCTTCTGGGTGCATCGATTGGAGCGCTTGGCGTAAAAATTCGTATTCTTCGTTCAACTTTGCTTCAGGGAGCGCTTCCAGGCCCGCTGAAGTCGCAGTTTCCGTGTAACCGGTGTGAACAGGTTCCACAAATGGAGAGAGGTAGATCAAATCTCCGCGTTGCAATGGGAGTTTTGCCAGTATGGACAGCGTGTCATTGACGTGACGGTCGGCAAACTCCCTTCCTCCCGCCCCCACAAGAATAATCACAGCCAGTTGATACCCTGCCTGCTTTAAGGTGGTCATCGCAGAGAGCGCTTCTTGTGCAGTCCCTTGCTTTCTTAAAAGTTCCCGCAGTGAATCGGCTCCTGTTTCAAACCCCACATATACTGCCTGCATTCCCGCATCACGCAAAATGCGCAGTTCCTCGAGTGATTTTCGCTCCAGACTAAAAGTATCCATAAACGTAGCGATGCCGCTTTGAAAAAGCGCTGGTGGCAATTCTTGTTTCATCTTTTGTAAAAAAGTCAGTAATCGCAAAGTGGGAATCACAAGCGCATTGCCATCGCCAAGAAAAACCCCTGACCGATCGATGAGCCGTTCGCCAAAAAAAGCCCTGATCCCCTCTAAATGGGCCGATAATTCCTGATCTGACTTGATGTGAAAGGGCCGATCCCGATAAAAATCGCAGAACAGGCAGCGGTTATACGAGCACCCTTCTGCCACCTGTACGACGAGTGATCGATATTGATCAGGAGGCAAGATGTTGATGGGACGATAGAGCGAATAAAACTTGTCGTGATCGAGTGCGAGTTGTTCCGGTGTCCATGCTTCAATTTGTTCTAGTTTCCTATGGAGTCTATCCGCTACCCCATTCACTGACAATTGCAGATGAATGCCACCTCGCACCGCTTCAATTAATGCCTTTTTTTCTGCTTCACTCATATCCCGATAGCTTCTGCCGCTAGGGCTTTCGGTCGATTCCACCATCCGGTGATCTAGTCCACGACGTATCGCTAAACCTGGCTCTGTGTAAAAAAGCAAGCGCCCCGTTCGATCAAAGGTGGCATACTTTTTATCCGCGCCAAACGTCAACGTGGCTTCACGCAAGGTGGCAATAGGAGGCATTCCTTGCCATATCGACTTCAATATCATCACCTTCATTGTGGCAAATAGGTACGATTGGCTTACCGATAGCGATCACCCATTCGCCCACTTTGACTTCTTTTGAATCACCAAGTTTCAATACCGTTATCTCATGCGGCAGTGTCACCTTCAAAACAGCCAGATCATGCTGGTAATCAGTGCCGACCACCTGAGCTGGCAGCACCTTATCTTTTCCGTAAAGCTTGACATGTACCTGAGATGAGCCATGAATGACATGTTCGTTGGTCAGGATATAGCCCCTTTTATCAAAAATAAACCCTGTACCGATGTTCATGGCCCTTGGTTGCAGCTCTGGCGAATTAAACATAGGTAAATGAAAGGGAAACGGCAAATTCCGCGGTGTCGATGAATTCGCTGCTTGAGTGACTTCAATGTTCACCACAGCATCTTTATACCGATCAACAATACTGACAAAGTCGAGATAACTATTCGAGTTGATTTTTGGTGCCTTTGATTTAGATAATCTCCGGGATCGTTTGTTTTTTTTCTGATGATGCAACAAAACCATCCACCTCGCAAATACGGCATATGACACCATATTCGAAGGGGATGGTCAAAGGGTACGGCATCAGTCTATTTTGCGGGGTTCACTTCGCTACGATATTCAATCGTGCCGGGAATTGGGTCCTTTTTTAAATATTCAAGTCCACGCGACAACTTTTGATACAGATCGCGAGGATCCCTTCCACCCACCACCGCGTTATTGCGAATCACAAACGGAATGTCAGAGCAAGTTCCGCAATGATCAGTACCTACACAGTCTTTTACCTCAATCGAAACATCTGGGTATTCTTGTTTTAAAAGGTCGTAGACAGACTGGGAATACAGCTCAAGATTTTTTTTACAAAAGACAAAACTAAGTGTCGACATGCGCACAGCCCCTTTAATGCATCAACTTTCTCGTTCTCATCATACTACTTTTTTCAGAGCACCTCAAAGTCAATACGAACCTGATGGTTGATAACGCACACCGTAATTGCCTTTTCTTGTTTTGTAAATTTGCACAAGGGGTTTGAGCTGACCACGCAATACCTGATCATCGCGAACACACATCGCCACGTAATTGGCCACTGATCGGGAACCGTACAGACGAGCCTCATAGATCCAAGTCATCGAATGCACTCCTTTGCGCAAGACTTGACTATAGAGGCAGTGTACCCTTCCAATCATCGCTTCATGTGTTACATCAACTGGACCTCGAGTAGCATTCCGGAGTGTTTTTTTACCTGAAAAACGCCATCAGGAAAGAGAAGATACTGGCCACGAATCCCAATTAACCGTCCGCTCACTTCGTCTTTTTCCGCATTTAACGACTTTGCCTTAGGCTCAGGTTCACCTGACAGTACAGGGTAGACAAATTCATGGACCATTCGTTCTTTCAACAAGTACGACCGCCACTCGTCAGACAGTCGTTCCTCCACTTTGCTTGCCAATTCGATTAAATCAACATCCTCGACTTTGCCCTGTACCATCTTACGCCAATCGGTTTTATCTGGCATTCCCTTCGCAATTTCCATTTCCAGTTCACCAGCCATTTTTCTCGTGGGGAGTTCCGCAATGAGCACAGCCTTTACCGCACCCTGATCCACCCAACGAGTGAATTCGCGATGCTTTCGCGTTAACCCTACTTTGGCATGACTGCTGACCGCAAGATACACGTAGTGAGGGATCATGCAGTGTGCGGCGGCAAATTCGTTATCCCTGCAAGTTCCGAGGTGATGATGGCATTCATGCGGCTTGACGATGCAAAGGTCTGTTTCTGCCAGCGTGGTGACACAGGGAAAACAATAGCCGCCCTGATACAACTTATTTACCTTACGTCCGCAGGCAATGCAGCGTTTTTCCCCAAGAAATCGAATATTCAATTGCCGACCAAGCATGTCGGAAATTTCTATTTGTTCGTCACCCAGCGTCCAGAAATAACGGACTGCCGTATCTGCCTGGTGCGTAAGTTCCTTTGTAAATCCACGCAAGTACGTTCACACTCCTGAATGATCTTCTTCAATTCAGCGGATGTTATAAAGACAAAGGGGGAAATGTACGTGCTCGTCTATTTGATTGCCGCCATTATTCCTGCCGCTGCGATCTTGCTTGTGGTGTATTTTTACGATCGACATAAGGAACCGCCTCGTCGAATATGGTGGCTTGTGATCATGGGAGCTATCGTGGTGCTTCCCATCAGCTTTCTGGAACGGGAAATGCTTAACGCTTATGCCTCCACATTTGCACCCTCCATCCCTTTTCTCAGCGCGCTGTTCACGGCGTTTTTTGTGGCGGGAGCTGTTGAAGAAGGCGGTAAGGCGCTCGTATTCTACAGGTTTGTTTACAAAAAGCCATGGGTTAACGAACCCTATGACCACATTGTTTATGCGGTCACCATTGGCATGGGCTTTGCGCTTGTAGAGAATTTTCTTTACGTCACCAGCTATGGCCTTGAAACCGCATTCGTTAGAGCGTTCACGGCAGTGCCTGCGCATGCCATGTTTGGCGTGGTGATGGGTAGCTTGTTCAGCCAGAGCCGGTACCAGTCAGCCCCACTCTGGCGCGCCTATGTAATTCCCGCGTTGCTTCACGGCATCTATGATACGTTTGCCATGGCGCAGGGATTTATCGGAAATTTGCTACTGGTTTTTTATCTGATGTGGCTTGTCCGGTTTGCCTTTTTAAGGGCCACTGCGTTGCAGAAACTGGATTATCGCATGTCATGACCGCTTGCGCCAAACGGCTGCGGATTATTCGGCAATCCTTCAAACACAAAGAGTATTCCCTGTTCTGCCTGATAAACGTACGTCTCGGTGTTTTCATCCATCATCAATAGGTGAAA
>JAJZAS010000016.1 GCA_021799325.1 Bacillota bacterium
ATCTTCATTCTTGCGATCACTTGAATGTCCAGCCAAAGGACAAAAAACATAAGGACGATCATGGGAAGACCCAAAAGATGCGCAGGGGTATTAGGAAATATTGCATCCCCCAAAAACATCATGACTTCCTTAAAAACAATACAGTCCGTTACATAGAACCAAAAGACCATCCACAAACCAAAAATCCACCCAACTTTTTTCCCAAATGCTTGCTGGTATGCTTGATTTAATGTCTTCTTCGGAAAAATGCGGATAAAAATTTCCACAATGATCGCGGAAATGATGACCCCAATACTCATCAGTGACGCCGCAATCCAACCGCTGCGTACAGTATAGGTGGAGATCAGGGATGGAGTTCCCGTTATTGCAGTACCAAGATTGATGGTCACCATAAAAACGACATACTGAAACCATGTAAATTTGGGCATCTAAACACCCTTCTAAAAAAGTTGATAAAGAACGCCTGATAACCGTTCAAATAGTATCCTCACCCAAGTGTAGGGGATTAGCATCTTCGGAATTTCCCACACATCACTGACGACAAGAAAAATTGACATAAGTAACAAAAAAAATTGAGTAGACAGGTCTTTCCACCGTTTCGCTCTTCCTTCTGACACCATGAATATAACGCCCACCAAAATTAGCAAGAAAAAAAGGCCGAACAATCCTATTCACCTCAAATGTGATGTGTTATTTTTTCATCCCTGACCGGATAAGGTGTATATGGTATTCACATTGAATATTGGCTTGAGAGAACACTTCGCTCCAATTATTTTTAAGTGATTGATAGGTGTTGCGGTGTTTTCGAAAGCATTCATCCGCCAAACTTAGACCGTCTATTTGTGAAGCTTGAAATGATTGAATAAGCTTATGCGACTTTTTGTTGAACTCCATATTCAAATGACGTTCTATTTTGGTAAGCTCCTCAGGAGTTAATTGCATTTCATGAGAAAGTTCATCAATTTGTCCACTCCCCCTCACCTTGTAAACAGCGGTCAATTTACCGTTTCTCCATCGTGTGGTTAAGGTGGCCCGTCCCCAGATAAGCCGCCCGTTGATCTTCTGATGGCCAGTATCAGTTACGGAAAAATTCATATTATACAGGTGCCTCTCATGCATGAGGATCCAATAGGGCACGTCTTTTGAAGCAATCCATCGAACCATGTGATGATTTTGAATCAGTCCCACCCCTGCTACCTCAGGTTCTTCTTCGGTGCTTAACTTCAAAGCGGCAATACCAAACGTTTTCGATGGTGAGTATTCTCCGCGCATGATGTGAATCATATCGCTTGTTACCGTTCGCGATATTTTCGTTGAGTTGTTAATGAGATCCCTAATGCCAAAAGCGTGTAATGCTTCAGAATTCAGATTTGCACTCAATATGCTATTAGCTGCTGGTTGACACACTGCCATATAGATTGTCGGCCGGAAATACCTCCCTCTTTCAAAGTAATCGAGAATTCCTGAAATATCACGTTTAGCTAAATCAGCCCCCAATAACAATAAAGTCGTATGGGCAAAATACAATTCCTTGGGGCTGCGGAATTGTATATTTTTCTCCGCCTCTTCAATTGATTTCCCAACCCCCTCCATCGTCAATGATTTTTGTTGCTTCCCCTTCGATTTGGGATAATCCGGCGTCTCTATCGTTACCCTTATTTCCCCTTTTTCGTTTTGATCGATCCCCATAACAAGTAACGTATTTATACTGTCAATTTCTTGGTAATCACAACCCGTAAGTAATAATATCATTATGGTGGTGAGTAGCCAGGTAAAATTACGCAGCCCATTCATTTTGTTTTTTTCAACTTTTCAAGATCAGGGCGAGGAAAACCAGAAATATCTTTCTGGTGTCGATTTTCCCGACTCCAAGACGGACGGTAAAAAGCATAAGGGAAGACTTTGGCATGGAAAGGTGCGACAGGGGACATATAGGGTACACCAAACGATTTTAATGAAACTAAGTGCGCAACAAGAATTAATCCAATGATGATCACTCCATATAACCCATAAAGAAATGCGGATACCATAAAAACAAATTGCAACACTCGGTTCGTATATGCCAAGGCATAAGAAGTAATAGTAAAGGAGGCGATACCGGTAAAGGCCACCACGATGACAGCAGCTGGCGTCACGAGTCCCGCCTGTGTCGCCGCATCGCCAATAACCAACGTTCCGACAATACTAACGGATTGCCCAACGGTTTTCGGCAAACGTGTGCCTGCTTCGCGCATGGCCTCAAAAGCAATTTGCATGATAAATATCTCCAAAATTACAGAAAAAGGCAAATTTTGGTGCTGAAGCTGTAAATTTAACAGAAGCGGAGTAGGTAATAGATCCTGATTATAAGAAAGTAACGAAATATAAATGGAAGGCAATAACATCGAAATCCAATACATTAAATGCCTCATTACCCGGAAAAACACCACGGCTTCATACCCGGTATAATAATCTTCAATCGGATTAATAAAGGTGATAAACGTTGCAGGCGCAAGAAGTACGATCGTCGATCCGTTGACCAAAACTGCGAATTTACCTTGTAGTAATCCTACCGCCACCCGATCTGGTCTTTCTGTCTCATCAATTGTTGGGTAAGGTGAATAGGGGTGATCTTCTAAAATTTCTTTGACATAGTTGAACCCTAAGACACCTTCTAATTGGTAGGTAGAAAGCCGCTTTTTGACCTCATCCACCACTTCCTTTTCAATCACGGCATCCAAATAAAGTAGCGCGACCGAATTTTCCAACATGGATCCAAGTGTTGAGATTTCAACCTTAAGGTGAGGCGATCGCACAAAGTTTCGTATCGTGGCAATATTTTGTGATAGCACATTCACAAACGACACTTGGGGTTCTTCAATGGTGGGCTCATTTTGTGGTGTTTCCAAAGATTTTGCAGGAAAATTGGAAACACTAATGGCAAACCCCTTTTTATTCCCCTCCATAAAAAATACGATTTGTCCTGCAGAGATGGCCCTACTAGCCTCTTGATAAGTGGTGATGGATTGATACATACCAGTTTGAGCATTGACGAGTCCTGTATTCGTTCCACTTAACATCAATTGGTTCACATTGGTTCGTAGGATGATCTCTTGTAAACGCTTCTCATCAACGAGTCCATCCATCCAGCACGCCACCATACCAAATTGATTTTCTGCGATAGCACCCGTTAAGGGAGTCATTTTAAAATCATCGCAATGATTCCATATGATTTTCATGGTCTCGATATTTTGATTGATCGAAGCCACCAATTCATCCTTATTCACTTGTTCCCAAAGTTCATTCAAAATGGACGATTGCAGCTTCTCCGCTATCGTTCGCTTTTTTTTCATGGCCATCTAACCGCTTTCTAATTTAAGGATTTCACGACGATATTATCCATCCAAAATGTCCACACTATGCATAAGGAGGCATGTAGCTTGATCAAATGGCTCATCAAACGAAGTGTGAAGAAAAATGTGCTTCGATTGCTCAAAACGGAATACGACCGTAGCCTCTGGGAAGGTATCGTAGGCATCCTTCATCACGGCATTATGGAGATGATGGAAAACGAGTATCGATCTAACGCCCCTTTTGTACTCCAAAAACCAATCGGACCTAGCCAAAAATACCCGCATTTTGACGGGCTTCTTTTTAATCCTGCACAGCTTTATAAGCGTCCACTCTATACAAACGAAAAGGTAGATTTATCTATATCATTAGGAAAAAACGCAAAAAAGCCATTAAAGATTTCGATACCCATTATGATTGCCGGAATGGCCTATGGAATCGCACTTACGAAAGAGGTAACCCGCGCTATGGCAAAAGCTTCGGGACAAGTAGGGATTGCCTATAACCCCGGTCAAGGCGCGATACTTAAAGAGCATCGACAACTATCCCATCGCTTAATCGTCCAGATTCATGGATCATCTTGGGAGGCGGATACCGAGACACTGCGACAAGCGGACGCAATTGAGATCAAAATAGGGCAAGGGGCCAACGGAGGCGCATGGGCACAGATACGCCCACAAGAACATAATGAATATGATCAAGAAGTGCTCACGGATCTGGGATTGTTGAATCAAGCAAAGAATGAGCCACTTGTCATTCCATCAAGTAGTGAAATGCTCACTCATTATGGTGGACTCCACCAGTTAATCAAGCGACTGCATCAAACCGCTCCCGGTATCCCTATTATCGTAAAATTGGCAGCTAGTCATTTTTTAGAACAAGATATGGAAATCGCCATATCATCTGGCGCAGATATTCTAGCAATTGATGGTGCACAAGGGGGAACACACGGCTCTCCTTCCATTCTGGTAAATGATTTTGGACTACCAACGCTTAGCGCACTGGTACGCGCCGTTCGGTTCCTTCGACAAAAAGGGTGGGATCAGAAGATTGATCTTGTGATTTCAGGGGGATTACGTACGCCTGGTGATATCTTAAAAGCACTGGCACTGGGAGCCAATGCGGTCTATCTAGGGACAGCTGCTCTATATGCGGTGACACACGTGCAACTAGCAAAAACCCTCCCTTTTGATCCTCCTACATCACTTACCTGGACAACAGGCAGATTGAAGGATCAATTTAACGAAGAAGAAGGAGCCACTTCGCTACTGAATTTCCTGATAAGTTTTGCTGAAGAACTAAAATTTGGTATGCATGCGCTAGGAAAAACATCTATTGCAGAATTATCTTTCGAAGATCTTGTCGCCTGGGATGCTGATGTAGCACGAATCACTGGATTGCCACTAATATAATGTAGTCAAAGCGTGTTCCTCTTATTTGCTCCAGAAGACTTGGGAGAATAATATCGGCGGCACCACTCCGAGCGTAGGATTGATATGTCCTTCCGATCCTACGTTGATAAACAATGCTCGCGCCATCTTCATTCTCCTTATATGGTCAAGTTAACTTCTTGACTAGCAAATAATTCATAGAGGTCACTGCACGTTATCAATCTTTCACGAGAGCATCGCAGAAAGAGGCTACGTCACTGCCCGTCACTTCAAGTACGCCTTTGCCCACGAGCGCACTCTCTTCAAAAAGATCGATAATCCCTGACAGCAATCCTGTCCCGTTGGTTAGTTCAACAGGTCCAGCCTTAAAGAGGTATTTTTGTATCTCCTTATAGACAATCTGATAATCTTGCGGGAGTGCTTTGACACGCGCCATGTGCGCTCGCCACTGCTTTTTTCCTTCGATGATGTCGTGTATTCTCATTTTTCCTCCTCCTATTTGCCTAATTTTTTAGCGATATTCTGATTGAGTTGCTGGCGCCACTTGTCCTGATAAGACTTTGCCCCATCTTCGCCGATTAGCGCGAAACAGAAGCCACTTATATCGTCACCCAAAACCGCTTGGACACTCTGACCATCCGCTGCCGATTCTTCGAGCAGGTCGAGCACGCCGTCAAGAATTGGAATCAGGTTGCGACCGCTAAAGTCTGAGTGTGGCCAAAGATTGGCTTTCACTTTTTCCCATGCAGATTGATAATCAACCGGTAGCATTTTAGCTCGCGATTCAAGTGCCTTCATTTCTCTAGTCATATCATCACCTGTTATTTTATCCCATAAATTCATCGTTTTAACTCCTTTAGCTCATTGATTTTCGATGATACGAACTCCCATCTTTCCCAAAACCTATGTAATTCTTCTCGGCCCGCTTGGTTCAGTTCGAAAAACTTTCGCGAAGGTCCCATATCGGAAGGCTTTTTGGTGACCTCTACCAAATTGTTTCTTTCAAGCCGGACAAGGATAGTGTAAACCGTTCCATCCACCACATCTGTAAAGCCTAGCGCATTCAAGCGCCGTGTGATTTCATAGCCGTAAGTCTCTTGGCGTCCAATGATATCAAGGACGCAGCCTTCAAGCACACCCTTTAGCATTTCAGTTATGTTTTCCAAATCAATCAGTCCTTTGCTTTCAGTACTCTGTACCGCCGATATTTTGTTTTACAGGTAATAAGTATTACTTAGTACCTGTATATAGTAATACCATATAGCGCGACCAATTACAAGCACCGAATGATTAGGTGAAGAAATCAGTTACGCTTTTTTAGCGAAAAAATATGATGCAACGACGGTTATGATCGCCCACAAAACTACTGGTCCGACTGCCGACAAAACCATCAGTTTGCTAGTGGGCATAAGCCAAGCGAGAAGAATGATCAAAATTGCTATTGGAATGCCAAGTTGCCCGCCAAACCGATGAGTCCGCGTCCAACTTTCTTCGCTCGAAAGGGTCCAAGGCGTCCTAATACCGATCCACCAATTCGATTGAAGACGCGGCAGCACATTAGCTATCAACATGAACATGACCCCATATGCGGTCATCGCCAAACGCTGTATAGGCCACAAGTACAATAGGTGTCCTAAAACCGCCAAGTAAATCAATCCCACACACACGACGATGACGCCGCCGATATATCGGTAGGTCGACCAGAAAGATTCATAATTCCTCTTCTTTGGATCAATTCTCCACAACACTTGCCATAAGAGCATAATGACGAGAATGATTAAAGGTTCGTACATCACTGCTAACCATTTTGAAACGAACAGGGTCGGTTTCCCAGCCGAATTAACGTGACTAGGAACCTGTGCAGGAAGATGAAAGTACGCGATGATCCCAAGCACCATTACCAAAATCCACGAAAACCATCCCCACCATGGAATTGCCCTTTTCTTATTCATTACTCTCACCACCTCCAAAGTGTTCAAGAAGCCATGCAAGCCATTCCTGCAAAATCGTTGTATTGAGCCTGTAAATAATAAAAGTTCCTTCCCGCTGATCAATCACCAAATTCGCGTTTTTGAGGACGGTTAAATGGCGACTAATCGTCGGTTGTGCATGTGTAAAATGATCGGCAATTTCTCCTGCCGTCTTTGGTCCTTCCTTCAATAATTCGATAATCCTTCTACGTGTAGCATCAGACATAGCCTTAAAAACACTCTCATTCATCGTTCATCACAGACCTTCCATGCCATTTCGCCATCATGATTCCCGAAGTCAAAATCATTATATAGCTAAATGGCTAATCAGTAAATAAACAAATGTAACAATTCCCTTTCTGGATACTGACCGCGAAGAGGTACAAAGCAGTACGAGGAACAAATACTTGTACATGCATAATAAATTTGAAACAAAAATGGCGTTGCAATGAGAGTTCCATTGCACACGCCATTTTGTGAATGATTATACCTTACTTAAATGAGGTCGCCCAACTTCGCCTTCAATTGATTCTTTGGCATATACCCGATAATTTGCCGAACCACTTCTCCACCCTTGAATACGAGCAGTGTAGGGATACTCATGATACCAAATTCACCGGCTGTTTTCGGGTTTTCATCTACGTTAAGCTTACCGACCTTTAGCTTGTCCGGATACTCTTCCGCCAGTTCTACCACAATTGGCGACAACATTTTGCACGGACCACACCACACCGCCCAGAAATCGATAATCACCGCGCGTTCCGTCTCATCCTGCACGAATGAAGTAAAATCATTATCTGTCACGTCTTGTACGCTCATGCCTTACTCTACCTCCTGTATACAAAAATCGTCTGCTTTCGCTCAACTCACTTGTCCAATTTGCGCGATCACACGGGAAACTGATTGTTCCTCATCTAAAAATACCACAATGTAGTCCCCTTTGGCCATGATACTTTGTGGAGCCGACATCATCAGGATCACGCCTTCAGCCCCATGCACCACAAACTCTTTCCAATCTGCCATCCCAACCAATTCAGCTGACGCAATCATTTGTTCCAGCAATTTTGCAAAGTGGTGATACACTTCCTGATCGTACACCTGGTCGCTGTATTTGGCCATACCATCAGGACTCAGGGAAAACCAACCGAGTACGCTTGGCATATCCAGTTGTTTACGAAGCCACTGCTGCCGTTCGTCCACGTGTTTCTCCAAGGGCTCCTCCAAGTATCCCTCCACCGATGACTCCACTGCTTTTTCTGGCTCTGAATCATTAGCGATCATCGGTTCCTCTTTCGCCATAAAAACTTCTTCAGAGTGAAGTTCTTCCTCATCTTGCATATCCTCATCCGAGGTGACTTTTGGTGCCACATAAGCGGACAAATGAACCACATGGTCTTCATTCAAATGAAAATCTGCGCCCAGGGCGTCCAGGTCCTCCCATACGATCGGAGGTTCCTGCTCAGGAGCCACGTCATTCATCCATGTGGCGGTTTCTGTCGCCTTTTCAGATGGTAGCTCCTTATTTAGAGAAGCACTTTGGGGTACTTCCCGCGAAACATCATGAATGTCTTCCAACGAGGCTGGTTCCGTGCCCAAAATAGGTTCATCGACAACACTAGATTCATCGACTGCGCGAGGAGTTTCTGTTTCCACAGATTCATTTATATCAGGAGATTCTTTATCAGCAGAACTCTCTTTTCGAACTCTCCGTGCTTTTTGCTTTTCTTTTTTTGCCCGCGTTTTTTGGGCACCACTTGCACTGCGAAGTTGCCGCATACTCCAGATGACGAGAATCAAAATCACAAGAACGACCACCACAGCGGCCACAATCAAGTACAGTGTCGTATTTCCCATGAAAAAAATTCCCCTTTCTTAGTGAGCCATCCACCTGATCACTCGTTTACGAACCATAGTCAGACTACCCGGTCGAAGGCGCCATGCACTGATTAAAAGTAAAATGACGCCTATCAGAATGTATACCGCGAGAAAGAACAACCAAGATTCTTTTCCGGATAACGAATGGCTGTTTACCACATCAAAGACAGAAGAGACGATCGACTGATTGAATGATGGGCTGAGCAATCCTAAATTCGTTTCGATACCTGCCTGCATATAGATGGGATCGAGCGCGTAACAGATACCCGCCAGGTGCATCCACACGCTCTCATCGGCACTATGTAGACCTACACTGTCAAACAGATAGCCAAAGATGGCAAACCCCATAAAAAGGATCGCCACAGTTGCGTAGGAAAAAACCGTACTCCATCCAGTGCGTCGCAAAAGGGTGGAAAAAAAGATACTGATCCCCGCAATAGCGCCGAGCGTAACGACCTGTAGGCCGAACACCGCTAATACCTGCGATGGCAAGACACCACCAAACAAAAAAACAATACTATATAGGGGCAACGTCATGATAATCAGCAACAATAAAAACGAAATCGAACTGATAAACTTAGTAAATATAATCGTAATCGGCGAAAGCGGAGTGGTTAATAGCACAGAAAGTGTCTGCCTCTCCCTTTCCCCGCTGATCACCCCTGAGGCAATCCCAGGTGTCACAAACGACACTAGAGCTAATTGCAAATAGGAAAGAAAGGTGAACAGTTCTGCTGTTCGCGCCGGCTGTAAAATCAGCGTTTGTCCCTGCACATTCACATACATATACACAAATGCCACGGCGCCAATGACAAAAAGGTAGAGAGACAACGCCAAAATGGTACGCCCGGATCGCATGCGTTGGCGCAATTCTTTGCGCAGTAGTGGATTGATCCATTTGCCGGTCCATCGATTGCCTAACTCTTGCACCACATGTCCTCCTGCCTCTGGGATATCAAGCCATCTTGGGAATGAGCTCCGCTTTCGCATCTTCTTCAGCCGTCAGCCGCAAGAACAGTTCTTCAAGGCTCCCGCCCAACTCCTGAAATGTCTTCAATTGAAATCCGCCCATAGCCAACTCATGAATCAATTCGACCTGATCGGCCTCAGAACCTGCAAAGATAAATTCGACTTTGTTCTCATCCACCTTCAGGATTTCTGTGACCTTTGACTTTCGCGACAAGAGTTCCGCAAGCCGATGGCCTTCAGACATCACTTCTAACAGAAAATGACGTTTACCGCTCACTCTGGCATTCACGACTTCCACCGAAGCACACGCCACCAATGTTCCCCGCTGGATGATCCCAATCTCATCGCACATATCGGCAAGTTCAGGCAAAATATGAGAGCTGATCAGTACCGTCTTTCCCTGCTCACGAAGGCCCTTGATAATTTCCCTCATCTCAATTCGAGAGCGCGGGTCAAGTCCGGATGCAGGCTCGTCCAAAATAAGAACAGGTGGATCATGCATAAGGCTACGAGCGAGTCCAAGCCGTTGTTTCATGCCTCGTGACAACGAATTGACCAGTACCTCCGACCGATCCTCTAGATTGACAAGATGCAGGAGTTCAGCCGCCCGCTTGTCGATCAAGGCAGGCTCCACTCCATAGGCCGTCCCGTAAAAGGCAAGATATTCCCGCACACTGAGGTCATCGTAAACGCCGAATTCATCCGGTAAAAAACCAATTTGTCTCCTCACCAGACCAGGTTCTGTCGTTACTTCCATCCCGTTAATGTAGGCTCGTCCTGAAGTAGGGAGCATCAACGTGGAGAGAATCGATAATGTGGTGGTTTTTCCAGCACCATTTTCACCAACAAAACCAAATACGGTTCCTTTTCTCACATCAAAATTCAAACTGTGGACAGCCGTCATTTTCCCATATCGCTTGCTTAGGTTTTCTACCCTGATCAACGCCAGTCACCCCTTTATCTGTGTGACGGGAATCAGTTCCCTGACAATCCACTGCGGTGTCGCCGGTAAGGTGACACCTTCTGATTTCAATACCGCCGGTTCATTGTGAGACCAGGCCACAAACATCACATTGCCAGCAGGGATGTTTTTTTTGAGAAACCACGCTGAATTATCAAACAGCGACTTGCCTACACCATAGCCTGCACTAGAAAGCACTGTGCCAAGCCCTGCCATCACGTTGCCATGTAAACTTAAATTGTCGACAATAGCACTGATGTTCATGCTTTGACCTTTTTTCATCGGTCCAAGATTGATCACCTGATGGTTGATTACCAGGGCACTGTCGATAAAATCCATGCGGGAGTGATTAGTCACATAACCTGCGAGTGAATTTCCTTCCTGATACAGCACACCATGCACATCACCGAAACCTTGCGTCAATTGGGTCGTTAGAATGAATTTACCGCCCCAAGCACTCACTCGGTTAAATGAAATTCTACCAGATTGTCCTGAAAAAATATTCGTGGTCTGCATTTGGTTCGGATTGCTTTGTTGCTCTGACATGGGAACCGCCCACGCATCGGGCAATGCCTGAATCGAATAACTTCTTGCCTGCGGCGACATCAGCGCCTCCACGCCGGTGATTTGCGCCAACTGTTTGTCGTACAAATCCACCATTCCGACACTTTGTGTCAAAATTCCCTTTGGGCGCTCCATAACGCCAAATACATAGATACCCGCAGCAATGACAAGTGAAATCACAGGAAGATATACCCAGGCAAGTTCATTTCTTCGACGCCTACGAAGCAGAAAGTAAAGCACAGGCCCCACGGCAAATACATAAACGCCAAATACGGTTTCCCATATCCAAAGGGGCGGTGAATAGATCTGTGGAAACTGTTCAGCTGCCTGGTACAGTCCCCACACTCCATTATTTCCAAATAAATTAGGCGTTGATTTTAGTACTTGCATGCGCAGTTCATGAAGCAGTGTATCCCAAAATTGGGCGTAGCCTGACCAGGACAGAAAATCTGGCGCGGAAGCGTCGAATCCGGTATATACCACTTTGCCACGACCCATTTGCTTTTCCGCCACCAACGCATGGCTAGTTGTTCCGACCAAAAGTTGCGCCCCATTTGCCAGATTCCCATAAAGCAGAGACTCACTGGTACGAAGCGGTGCACTTCCGGCATAAGTGGCCAAAAGAATAGGTGGCTGATCAAGCACGATACTTGGAATGACCGGACTTTCTTTCAAAAATCCGCCAACCTGTCCTGCATTCGGCTCAATCCCACCTAAAATCAGGATTCCACCCGCACGCACCCATTCGCTGATCCCTTTTGCCTGTGCCGGTGACAGTTGAGACGCTGCTGAGCCATCGATATACAAATAACTGAGCGATTCAAGGAGTGTCATGGATGATGGTAACGATGTGGGGGGAATTAACGCGGTCACGAGTTCTGTGGACCCGTTGTCTGATGAAACCCCCGCCAGAAATTGTACCGATTGCGGCCTTTCACTGATAATACCAGCGATCTCAGACCCGCTGATAGGAATTCCAGGTAGATGAGTTTGACTCACTATCTTCCCATTGTTTTCCCAAAGCAATTCCCCTCCGCCTTTTAAAAAAAGGCCAGGGAGCCCAATCGTAAGCGAAGAAGATTGAACACCGCCAGCACTTCCGACACTTGCGGGAATTTTCCACTCATAGGTGCCTTCAAAAGGACGATCCCGTGAACTGACAGTATACACAATCGTGCCTTGAAGTGGTTGCCGAGAAACAGCACTTACCACTACATGAACAGGGACCCATGTTCGTGGATCGTAATAATTTTGATACCCCACGTTCACTTTTATGGCAGCCTGCTTGTCCTGAGCTGCCATCGCACGTAGCGATGGCACCAACAGAACGAAAGACAGCAGCGCTGTCACGATGGAACGAAAGCCGATTTTCATCACTTTTCCTCGCGGTACTCAACGCGAACAGTGGTTGAGATTCCTCCACGGACATTATATTTCCCAACAACTTCCAAATACTTTGGCTTGGCAAAGCGGATAAAATCGTCCGCAATCTGATTGGTCACCTCTTCGTGAAAGTGACCCTCATCGCGATAACTCCAGAGATACAGTTTCAACGACTTTAATTCAATAATATACGGGCCAGGATGATAACGAAACGTAATCACACCAAAATCAGGTTGTCCTGTTTTCGGGCAAAGCGTTGTAAATTCCGGTGCCTCAATCAAAATTTCATAGTCGCGCTCCGGATATGGATTCGGAATCGGGTCCAATTCTTTGGATGGTTGGGTAGACAAATTACTCACTCCTACTCTGGTCTGGTGCCACTTTGTATTTTTCCAATTCTGCGCGCAAAATAGCGACTTCTTGGACGATGCGCACCGTGCGAACCGTCAATCTGGACAACACCACTG
>JAJZAS010000017.1 GCA_021799325.1 Bacillota bacterium
GCGGTGCGGTCTCTGAAGAATTGATTTTCCACTCTCGTTCAACGGGGGCGCAAAACGATTTTCTGCAAGCGAGTCGCATTGCCAGAACAGAAGTGGTGTGCGGATTAAGCAGGATAGGAATTGTGGCAGAAGATCATCTGCAAGAAAATATTCTTGATGAAGAAGTTCGTTTTATTTTATCAGAACTAGAAGGCAAGACGAAAGACCTGCTCATACCATTCAAGGAAATGATCGAACCTTTTGCAAAGGACCTTGTCAATTTCGAAACTGTTGATGGGCAAGCATTCCGCACATGGCTTTCACAAAAGACAAATGAATTTGAAATGCAACGGGAAATATCCTGATAGTTTCAATTGATCAGGTTCAGGCTTGCAGTGCCATGTTTGCATTGCAAGCTTGTCTTTTTTACAATACGTGATGGAAGTCATACATCCTGGAGGGATTTAAGTTGTCAGCTGTTTTAATTCGCCATTTACAGGAGTACATAGGACAGAAAGTCGAAGTAGAGGGCTGGTTACACCAAAAGCGCTCATCTGGCAAGATTCAATTTTTACAAATCAGGGATGGTAGCGGTTTTGTTCAGGGCGTGCTGGTTAAAGAAGAAGTGGACCCGGAAGTGTTTGAAAATGCGGGACACTTGACGCAGGAAAGTTCCATTCATTTAATAGGTGAAGTAAAAAAAGATGACCGTGCACCATCTGGCGTCGAGTTGCTCATTAAAGATATTGCATTGATTCATCCCTCTCATGAATACCCCATTACCCCTAAAGAACACGGGGTGGATTTTTTATTGGACCATCGTCACCTTTGGATACGTGCACCTCGTCAACGTGCCATCTTGAAAATCAGGGCAGAGATCATTAAAGCAATTCGTTCGTTTCTTGATTCCCGTGAATTCACACAGGTTGACCCACCGGTTCTTACGCCATCTTCTTGTGAAGGCACCACTAATTTGTTTAACACTAAATACTTTGATCAAGACGCATACTTGACTCAAAGCGGCCAGTTATACATGGAAGCTGCCGCGATGGCGCTTGGGAAAGTGTATTCGTTTGGGCCAGCATTTAGAGCTGAAAAATCCAAAACAAGGCGGCATTTGATTGAATTTTGGATGATCGAGCCGGAGATGACTTTTGTCACCCATGAAGACAATTTGGCGATCCAGGAAGCGCTCATTGAGCATGTGGTGAACCATGTGCTTACCCATTGCAAAATGGAATTAATCACATTGGGGCGTGACATCTCCAAGTTAGAATCTATTAAAGCACCATTTCCACGAATGAGCTACGACGAGGCCATTCAATTTTTAAAGGATAATGGGCACGAAATCGAGTGGGGAGAGGATTTTGGCGCACCTCATGAAACTGCACTTGCTGCCCAATTTGACAGACCTGTCTTTATTGAAAAGTACCCTACAACCATTAAAGCCTTTTATATGAAGCCTGATCCAGATCGACCGGAAGTAGTTCTTTGTGCTGATCTACTGGCGCCTGAAGGTTATGGGGAAATCATCGGAGGTTCAGCCAGGATTGACGATCCTGAACTATTGTTGCAACGCTTTGAGGAACACCAATTATCTAAAGAGGATTATGCGTGGTATTTGGACCTTAGAGAATATGGATCTGTTCCGCATGCTGGTTTTGGACTTGGACTCGAACGGACCATTGCATGGATTTGTGGTCTGGAACACGTGAGGGAAACCATCCCATTCCCGCGGCTTTTGTACCGACTTTACCCCTAAGATTCAAATTCTCTTCGTGTCGTCAAATGATATACTAATTTGTGGGAGGCGGCACTTGGTGGGACTCAAACCAATTAACGAAATGTTGGATGCCATGGAGTGGGAATATGTCACTCTACCTTATATGATATTTAAAAAATATCGTGAATATGGCATCACTGATAGTGAATTAGTCGTTATTTTGCATATCATTGCTTATCAACAAATTGAGAGAAATTTCCCGAGTCTCAGCGAATTAGAAGATCGCATGGGTTTGGATCAAGAACAAATCGCCGCCATTCTACAAAAGTTATTTGCTAGTGGTCTGATTGCGCAAATGGGAAATCGGATCAGCATTCGTCCTTTAATTGAAAAAATGGTGGGCATCAGCGACAATAATGAATTGCTCGTCTCCGTCTTTACGCGCTTTGAAGAAGAGTTTGGAAGACTTTTATCGCCTATTGAATATGAACAGATCTCACGCTGGTTGGAAGAAGACCATTATCCTGAATGGATGATTGTTGAAGCATTACGGGAATCTGTGTTGGCGGGTGTTTATAATTTCAGGTATGTGGATTCCATTCTTAGAGAGTGGGAACGGGCTAATATAAAATCAGAATCACAACTGACAGAACACCGTAAACGTCACATTCGGCAACCAAAAGGCAGAAATACCAACACATCAATTAAACCCAATATATCTGATGACAAAAAGGCGAAAGAGCCAAATAGCAAGGATTCAGATAGAGTGGTTCCCGCAGCTCAGCCGGGAAAGTACGAAAGGTTCTATCAAGTGTATAAGAACAATTCCAATCCATCTGCGACCAAGTAATTTCTTTTGCATTTTGTCATATAACAAAAGGGACACCACTGTATTATACAGGTAGGTGTCCCTTTAACTTTGAAACAGTACCACAAAAACCCCTCTCATTCTGCGCTTTCATTCAAGCAACGATCACATGCGCTCATATACCAATCTTGAGGCTCATTCATTGATTTTCCGCACTCTCCGCAGATATATTCATGATGCGTATGCATTTCGATATTTTCGATTCTTTCCATTGTTTCCATTTGTATTACCTCCCGTATTTGTTTTATTGACTGTATTGTATTATAACAATTTTTATATGTCAACACTCTGTATTGAATTTTTTGGATACACATTTGTCATAATTATTCGTGTACCATACAGTTGTGTTTTTTATTTTTTGTTTTATAATATTGGCATAGCTTAAGTTCTGTTATATAGCAAGATCAACACAAGCTTACAGATAGGGGTGGGAGAGAGATGCCAGAACTCGGAACACAAGATTCATCCGCAATTCAGGTCACGGCTCCAGTAAGTGCAGAATTTGCCGAGATTCTGACGCCAGATGCATTGAAGTTTTTAGAAAAACTTCATCGTAATTTTAATCAACGCAGGATGTCTTTGCTTGCCAGAAGGCAAGATCGTCAAAGAGCTGTAGATAAGGGAGAGAAGTTGGGCTTTCTTGAAGAAACCAGAAACATTCGAGAAGGGGACTGGACAATAGCGCCACTGCCTAAAGATCTTCTAGATCGTCGAGTGGAAATTACCGGGCCGTCAAGTGATCGTAAAATGGTGATTAACGCACTCAATTCAGGCGCCAAGATGTTTATGGCTGATTTTGAAGATGCCAATTCGCCAACCTGGGAGAATACCATTTTAGGGCAAATCAATTTGCGTGATGCCATCTTAAGAAATATCAACTTTAAAAGTCCTGAGGGAAAAGAGTACAAACTGAACAACACAGTAGCCACACTACTTGCTAGACCACGTGGTTGGCACTTAAAAGAAAAACACGTGCTGATTGATGGGGAACCATTGTCAGGAAGTTTATTCGATTTCGGAATGTACTTTTTCCATAATGCCAAAGCACTACAGGCGATTGGATCCGGGCCGTATTTTTATCTTCCTAAAATGGAAAGCCATTTGGAAGCTCGTTTGTGGAACGATGTCTTTACATTCGCAGAAGAAGAATTGAGCGTTCCTATAGGCACCATCAAAGCGACTGTGTTAATCGAAACCATCTGGGCTACTTTTGAAATGGATGAAATTCTTTATGAATTGCGTGATCATGCGGCTGGATTGAATTGTGGACGGTGGGATTATATTTTTAGTTATTTGAAAACCTTCCGCAACCATCCAGATATTATTTTGCCGGATCGTGCGCAAGTCACTATGACGACGCCATTTATGAGAAAGTATTCACAACTTACCATCAAAACTTGCCACAAGCGTAAGGCCATGGCCATCGGTGGAATGGCAGCACAAATTCCGATCAAAAACAATCCCGCTGCGAACGAAGAAGCATATGCCAAAGTTCGCGCAGACAAAGAGCGAGAAGCCAACGATGGACATGATGGAACATGGGTGGCACATCCTGGTCTGGTGCCTGTTGCAAAAGAGGTATTTGACAAGTTGATGCCAGATGCCAATCAGATGAATCGCCTTCGCGAAGATGTTCATGTCACAGCAGAAGAACTCGTTGAAGTGCCAGATGGAACCATTACAGAAGAGGGCCTTCGCACCAACGTCCGTGTAGGTGTTCAATACATCGAAGCATGGCTCAGAGGATCTGGTGCTGTGCCATTATATAACCTGATGGAAGATGCCGCGACGGCTGAAATATCACGTGCGCAAGTATGGCAGTGGATCAGGCATCCAAAAGGTAAATTGATCGATGGCAGAAAAGTGACTGCAGTACTTTTTGAGCGCATTTTATCAGAAGAACTCGATATTCTTCGCGGTCAAATAGGCAACGAGGAATACGAACAAGGCGCATTCTCACGTGCCAGCGAGTTATTTCAGCAATTGATTCTACAAGACGAATTTAGCAACTTTTTAACTGAACCAGGTTATGAACAATTAGCTTAAAAAACTAAAAACATATGGGAGTGGAGATCATGTTTCAATACGATGAAAAGGCAAAACAAGAATTGACCAATAGCTGGAATTCTGAACGTTACAAAGGAATCGTCCGCAATTATACCGAAGAAGATGTGCTTCGTCTGCGCGGGTCTGTTCGCGTGGAAAACACGCTGGCAAGGCGGGGTGCAGAACGTTTTTGGAAGCAACTTCACACGGAGCCGCATATCAAGGCCCTCGGCGCACTGACAGGCAACCAAGCCGTCCAGCAAGTGAAAGCCGGACTTCAAGCCATTTACATCAGTGGATGGCAAGTGGCGGCAGATGCCAACATGGCTGGCCATATGTATCCGGACCAAAGCTTATACCCAGCGAACAGCGTGCCGCAAGTCGTGAAAAAGATCAATCAGGCACTACAACGCGCCGATCAGATCAATTACCGCGAGGGAAAACAAGAGATTGACTGGTTCGCTCCCATTATCGCGGATGCCGAAGCAGGATTTGGCGGTGCTCTCAACGTGTTTGAAATCATGAAGGCAATGATTGAAGCGGGCGCTGCAGCCGTTCACTTTGAAGACCAACTGGCGTCTGAGAAAAAATGCGGCCATATGGGCGGAAAGGTTCTCATTCCCACCTCTCAAGCCGTCCGCAATCTGATTTCTGCACGGCTTGCCGCAGACGTGATGGGGGAACCCACCGTGCTCATCGCCCGCACCGACTCTCTTGGCGCCAACCTTATCACCAGCGATATTGACGACCGCGACCACGCCTTCATTTCAGGAGACAGAACGGAAGAAGGTTTCTATCGCTTCGATAATGGCATTGAGGCTGCGATTGCACGCGGCATGGCGTTTGCACCTTATGCTGACTTGATTTGGTTTGAAACGTCTGAACCGAACATGGAAGAAGCCAAGATGTTTGCAGAGGCAATTCACAAAGAATTCCCTGGTAAACTGCTTGCCTACAATTGTTCGCCTTCCTTTAACTGGAAGAAAAAATTAACAGATCAAGAAATTGCAGTGTTCCAAGATGCCATTGGGGATATGGGATACAAATTCCAATTCGTAACACTCGCTGGCTTCCACACGCTGAACCACAGCATGTTTGAACTCGCGAACGATTATAAAACACGTGGAATGGCTGCGTATTCAGAGTTCCAACAGCGCGAATTTGCAAGCGAAGCCCAAGGCTACACAGCAACCCGCCATCAACGAGAAGTCGGCGCTGGCTACTATGACGATGTGGCGCTGGTGGTGTCATCCGGAAATGCCTCAACCACAGCGCTCTCAGGTTCTACGGAAGAAGAACAGTTTGAAACCGTTTGATCATAAGTGGTTAGAAAAAGATGGGCAGTCAGATGCCCATCTTTTTTTTGCCCACAAAGAGGTATGACCTCTTTACCATTAAGAAATAACTTCCCGAATGGGGGAGAAGGCTTCGTATACTTTGGTGTTCATGATGGTTTGAAGGCGCGAGACGGCTGTCCATATATCTTCATAGGACGTGTAAAGAGGTGAAGGTGCCATTCTAATTAAGTGGGGGGGGCGAAAATCCGGAATCACGTGATGGGATTTTAACGCTTTGGCAATTCGCAATGCATCCTGGTGTATTAAACTGATATGACCGCCACGTTTATCGTCTTCAAGTGGATTGCCAAAATAGAATCCATAATGTAGAAGTTTTTCGTTAACAAGATCGATAAACAACTGGGTCTGTTTTAATGATTTTTCTCTGATTCGATCTATTCCAATTTCTTCATACATTGATAATGAGCCGATTAATGGAGCCACACTCAAGACATGAGGAGTGCCAACCTGATAGGCGCCTGCGCCATCGCATTTATTCATCGTGGTCGCCAGATCAAACTGACGCTCCTTGTTTGAACTAAACCATCCGACAAGTCCAGGGTTGCGATCAAAGTGTCGTTCGTTGATATACAAGCCCGCCACTGCGCCAGGCCCACCGTTCAAGTATTTATAATTACACCAGAACGCAAAATCCACGTTCCATTCCGACAGAGAGTGGGGGACAGCACCAATAGAATGGGCAAGGTCAAATCCGATTAAAATCCCTCTTTGATGTGCCGCTTCCGTCAATTTTTGCATATTTAGTAGTTGTCCGCTTCGATACAACACAGAAGGTAGAATAACAAGTGCCACATCATCCGCCATCTGCGATATCATTTCCTCTTCATCAATCGTCAAACCATCATTGCTCTTTACTAATATTCGATCATTTTCGCTGTAACCGCGAAGTTGAAGATGACTGGAGATGGCATAGAGATCAGAAGGAAAATTAAGCTCATCGGCTAAAATTTTATTTTTTCCCGGAGTGGGTCGATAAAAAGTAGATAGCAACTGGTGCAAATTGATCGTAGTAGACCCGGTGACGATCACTTCCTCTGATTTAGCCCCTATAAGAGGAGCCATCATAGAACCTAGCTTTTCAGATAAGTAAAACCAAGGGTGTTTTCCTTCATTCCAAGCGTCAATCCCATACGTTTTCCACATCTCCATGACATCCCAAACAGCGGTTTCCGCACGTTTAGATAATAAGCCAAGTGAGTTTCCATCGAGGTAGATGACCTGATCGTGAAAATAAAATTCCTGTCGATAGCCCGCGAGTGTATCCGTTTGATCGAGCCAGATGGCACGTTCCTTTAATTCAACCACCTAAATACCTCCAATGTTGATTCCGCAATTCTTCAATCAATCAATTCAATGATATTGATATTGGAGTTCGCACTCAAATCAACAAATTCGTCATCATTAATTTTAATCAGTGGCCGTAATGGATCAAAGGGATTGATATACACGATGGCACCTGCTTGTCCATTTGACAAATTTACTTGTTCGCCAATTAAAAACTCCATCGTGTTTCGTATAAAAACGGAGATAATATTGACGTCGAACTTCCCAAATCTTCCGTCCTGCAATTCTGTCAGCACGCGATAAACAGGTAGGGAAACGTGATAGACCCTCGTCGAGCTCATCGCATGAAACACATCTGCAACTGCAACAATTTTACCAAAATAACTGAGCTTATCTTCCTTTAATCCAAAAGGATAGCCGCTCCCATCGATACGTTCGTGATGTTCAATGGCTACCAGCGCTTGTCGGTGGGAGGTACCTACCGTATCCTTAATCAATTGATAGCCAAATATGATGTGTTTTTTGATGATCTCGAATTCATCAGGTGTGAGACTTCCTGGTTTATTGAGAATTTCATCCGGTAACAATGCTTTTCCAATATCATGCAAGGTAGCTGCTAGTAATATTGATTGCAAATCATTGTCATCCAGTTTTAGCCATTTTCCAATTAAAACAGACAAAACGCCAACAGCAATGCTGTGCCGGAGTGTATAATCATCTTTATTTTGTAAAGCAATCAGCATTCTCGACAAATTGAAATCATCGAATGCTTTGTTGATCAACGGAAGAACATTGTTTTGCACGCTTGTTAAGGGAATTCGTCGAGTAGCTCTTACGTGATTAAATACCTCAGCAAGTTGTTCGACAGCTTCATTAATCAATTGATTATAGTCAAGTCGTTTAGGCTGGCCATCATTAACCAAATTCAATAAATCATCATCCAAAAAAGTGAGATCTCCAAAAAGATCGTTATTATTGTTGGAAGAAGCGGAAGTGCCAAATTGATTGATTAGTTTTGGTTTTTCCATAATAGTACCTCTAACCTTTCAATGATATTGGCTTGCAAACTGTATTATAGATGAGAGTATCAAATTTTCCAATACCTAGAATAAAAAAAATAAAGTTAACATAATGCATATTATCGGACGTTTTAAAAAAATCACATTCCATCTCAACAATCACCACGTTTAGTCAAATTTTCGTATTCCCGCTACACCTAAAGACAATAAACTCATCGCCACAATAAACACTGCTTCCACCATTATCGTATCCACTCCCCCTATTGATTGTGATACCCAGCCAGTGAGCAGATAACCTAGTGGTAACAATCCATACGACCCAAACATGTCGAGGCTCGAAACTCTACCATAGGCCTCCTCTGGTACCAACTCCTGTAAACTACCTTCCCAGACGAGCCCGAACAGCATTAGACCTGCGCCACTGACCGCCATGCAGGCTGTTAACAACAACATTGATCCGGAAATTGCCATCATCCCAAAACCGAGACCTGAAATGGCGATGCCGAGATAACTGATCAATCCCCGTTTATGCCATTTGCTGCGATGTCCAAAAATAACCGATGTCACAATTGCGCCAATCCCACTTGCAGAGGTGACAAGTCCATAGTCAAATGAAGTCAACTCCAAGTGAATTTTAATTAACCAAGGAAGCAATACCGCGACTATGCCCTGATCGGCAATATTGATAAAGGCAAACACCAGGATCGTAATCCATAGCCACTGATGTTTCCTCAATTCATGAAAGCCTCTCATGAGTTCTGAACTAAACCTTTTAAGAGGATGATTGGACTTCTGAGTAGTTGGGTTTTCGATTCTCCTCGCTTGCAATCGCACAAAAAAAAGACTGATCACAGAAATCAAAAAACCAAGCGCATCCACACCAAGCGCCGCTGCGCCAGATGAAATTCCAACCAATAAGCCACCGATCGAAGGCCCGATGATAAAGGCCAACTGTTGCGCTCCCATGGTCAATGAATTAGCAGCGTTTCGAATCGGCTGTGTAAAGATTTGAGCTCTTGCTCCTGCATAAGCAGGTTGAAATAACGCTACCATCGCTCCAAACAGGATAGAAAACGTGTATAAGTCATACAAATGCAGTGCATGAAAAGCAGCTAGTACTGCCAGAGTCGCTACCAGCAGAAATCTGATGAGATCCGTCACGATCATGACAGGAACCCGTGGCATCCTGTCAGCCAAAATTCCTGTGAAAGGCAAAAGAAGCACCTGAGGAAGCATCATTAGCGTCATGATTAGTCCTAGCGTCAATGTTGATGCGTGAAGAGACAGCGCCAAGATGGGAATCACCACATTCATGATGGCTCCACCTACACTCGCTAACGTTTGCCCAATCCATAGTGCTGTGAAATTGGTGGATACCTTAAAGGGAGTAAATAATTGTACATTTTTTACATTAAATTCAGATGATATAGACAAATAAAAAACCCCAGTCAGGCGATACTGAATGTTGAGATTATCCTGCATTCAGCTTTTTTAATCAACAAAAAAAGCAATCAGATGATGATTTAGCGCATAATGAATCAAATCCGCTTTTGTTTCTGCACCAATGCGCTCCACAATATGAGATCGATGTGCCTCTACCGTCTTCACACTAATCTGTAAACGCTGCGCGATTTCCCTATTGGTATACCCATATGCAATGAGCCCCAGCACTTCCGTTTCTCTAGGAGTTAAAAGAGGGGTAATCACCTCATCCGGATGATCTAGGTGATCCAAAATCCGTTTTCTTGCTTCAGATGAAATTCGATCAGATAAAAAAGGACGTTCCTGTTCTGTCGCATAGATGGCCTTGATAATTTCAGTACTCGGGTCATGCTTGAAAATCACCCCGACAACGCCAGCCAACAGCATTTGTTCAATGAGCGGCTCGTCATCATACATAGTAAGCATTAAGATTCTAGTGAGTGGATTCTCTTCAAGAATTTTTTTTGCTGCCTTAATTCCATCCATCCCACCTGGCATATTCACATCCATTAACACCACATCAGGTTGGTGTAGCTTCACAAAATCGATGGCGCTCTCACCAGAATGGGCTTCCCCAATCACCTGAAGATGCTCATCTTCTTCTATAATCAAGCGGATTCCTTGCCTGACGAGCGCGTGATCATCGACCAACAATATGCGGAGTGCCATAAAGATCGACTCCTTTACGCACAAATTAAGTAAAATTTTCTATCATTTGATCTTTGGGTACTGTTACTTCTATGGTGGTCCCCTGTCCTAGCAAACTCTTCATTTGAAAAATTCCGCCGATTGCCCGCGACCTTTCTTCCATATTCCGCAAACCATAACCTTCACCATACTGACGATATTGATCAAACCCATTACCATCGTCTTCAATGCGCAATAGTAAATTTTTTGGTCCATTCGAAAGAGTGATCGTAATCGTTGTGGCTTCTCCGTGTTGAATCGCGTTATGCACTGCCTCCTGTACGATCCGATAGATATGCACAGAAATACTTGGTGCTATCACGCTTTCTGAGACAAGATCTGTCATAAACACAACATGAGTTCGACGGGTGCTTAAACGTTCCGTCATGGAGCGAAGCGCAGATAACAACCCAATATCGTACAACACTGCAGGATACAGCGTTCGGGAGAGTAGGCGTATTTCTTCTATACATGAATAAACTTGCTGTTGCAACTGTACCATTCGAGAAGAGATCGCAGGTTCGTCTATCCGCCTCACTAGGTGTTCCATTCCGAGACTAATCCCATAAAGGGTTTGCGAAATCCCATCATGCAATTCTTGAGAAAGCCGCTTTCTCTCTTCCTCCTGTACCTCAAGAGTATGGTGAGTTAGCCTTCTGCTAAGCCGCAATTCTTCCTCTTGTTTAGCCATGCTTACGTCTCGTATCGTAATGACCATGTCTCTTTCATTCGTTTTGCGATTAGGTGATAAAAAAGAGCGGCTCATACCTACATCCACCGTACCTCCCATCTTTTTGGGAAGCTTGGATTCAAAATAATTGCGATGAGGTTCAGCGGCCAAAAGGCAGCGCTCTTCCCCTACGTGAACGTCCCGTTTCTGACAAAAAAGACAATAGGGAATGACATCCGTCAATTGCCAACCTGTCAGCCGTTCCGCTGCAGGATTAATAAATGTGATAATTCGGTATGGATCCATCACTATAATACCATCACTCAATAGTGCAAATAACTCCCGCAATCTCTCATTGTCAGTTCGATGAACCACCCGGATTTCATGGATGACCACGCTTAGTGCAATGATCATTAGTACGAACAGGACACCTATCCCTATTTTTAGCGTTTGACTGACTTCCTGCGTGACAAACGCAGGATGAATGATGTCAATTGCCAGCAATGCGCCAATAATCAATAATTGAATCCAGGTCAACCCAATTAACAAAATCAAACGCGTATATCCCTGCACAGGTGAAATCACCTTCCTCGATCATATTCACAAACAAATAAAAGAATAATCCTCTATAAATTATAATTTAAGATTTTTTAATAAAAATAAATAGTCCTATCATACCAGAGAAATAAGCAGTAGGGGTTTTTCACTAATAGTATTAAACTAAATTTTATAGTACTATTCCACTAGAAAAGGAGGTAAGATTGATGGCAAAAGTAGTAGTCGTTGGTGGATCGTTCGCAGGACTTACGGCTGCGCTAGATTTGCGCAGAGGTCTTGGAAAGGAACATGATGTAGTTCTCATTTCCAACAATCCGGATTTTGTATTTATTCCCTCTCTACCTTGGGTAGTGCTTGGTTCACGAACAGCGAAGGATGTCTCGTTCCCGCTTGCCCCGACCCTTGCCAAACAAGGCATCGAATTTCTTAATGAAGCCATTACCAAAATAGAGCCAGACAAGAATATAGTGCACACGAAAGATAAACAAATCAATTATGACTACCTGGTACTTGGGACAGGACCATCCCTTGATTTTGAAGCCATTGAAGGCCTTGGCCCGCATAATGGATATACACAGTCCATTTGTAATTTACCCCACGCGATGATGGCACAGGTAAAATTTGAGGAATTCATGAAAAACCCAGGCCCCGTGGTTGTTGGTGTGGCACAAGGCGGAAGTTGCTTTGGCGCAGGCTATGAATTTGTACTCAACGTGGATACCTATCTTCGTAAACACGGTATTCGCGACAAAGTTCCTGTGACTTGGGTCACATCCGAACCGTTCCTCGGGCATTTTGGCCTAGGTGGCGTTGGTGATTCAGAAAAAATGGTCAGCAGGCTCTTTGAGGAACGCGGAATCAAGACATATCCCAATCATGCGATTTCCAAAATCGAACCTAATCAAGTCATCCTCGATGATGGGACGGAACTTCCATTCAATTACAGCATGATTATTCCGGCTTTCAAAGGTATTGATGCCATCCTTCAATCACCAGGAGTCGGAAACGCACGCGGTTTTGTTCCGGTGAACAATGAAATGCGTCATCCGGAATACCACAATATTTTTGCCGCTGGTGTCATTGTGGCGATGTCTCCGAAGACGCCGACACCAGTACCTACAGGCGTACCCAAGACCGGTTATATGTCTGAGCACATGGCGAAAGCGGTTGCAAGAAACATTATTGCAGATCTGGGTAAAA
>JAJZAS010000018.1 GCA_021799325.1 Bacillota bacterium
CGATCATTGGGGTTGGATCCATCGGCGCCGGACATTCACCTAGGACACGTCGTGGTTCTCGAAAAACTTCGGCAATTTCAGGATCTGGGGCACATCGTGCAGCTAGTCATTGGTGACTTTACCGGCATGATTGGCGACCCGACGGGGAAGTCCGAAACGCGCAAACAACTGACGGTGGAGCAGGTCAAGGAGAACGCCAAGACCTATCAGACGCAAATTTTCAAGGTGCTTGATCCGGAGAAAACAGAAGTGCACTTCAATTCCACTTGGCTTTCGGTGCTGAATTTTTCTGAAGTTGTCCGACTGGCATCGACCATTACCGTGGCGCGGATGCTTGAACGGGAAGATTTTAAGAAACGCTATGCAGAAAATACGCCAATTAGCGTGCATGAATTTTTCTATCCGCTGATGCAAGCTTACGATTCAGTCGCATTAAAGACAGACGTTGAGCTTGGTGGCACGGATCAGACCTTCAATCTCCTCATGGGAAGGACCTTGCAAAAGGAGTACGACATCGAGCCGCAGATCGCGCTCACCATGCCACTCATCGAAGGGCTAGATGGGGTACATAAAATGTCCAAAAGCCTTGGCAATTACATCGGCATCATGGATGAGCCGGGCGAGGTGTATGGAAAAACCATGTCGATTCCCGATCATCTGATGACAAAGTACTACTTGCTGTTAAGCGGATTGCCGCTATCAGAAGTGCAGGACATTGAGTCCCAATTGGAAGAAGGTGTACTGCATCCGCGGGATGCAAAAATGCGCCTTGCCTATCTTCTTACGAAGCGTTTTCACGATGAAGATTCAGCCAAAACCGCACAAGAGGAATTTGTGAAAGTGTTTCAAAAACACAGCATGCCGACTGAGATCCCCGTCTATGAAGTGGGAAGCGAACCGTTGCCCCTCTATCAATTGGTTACAGCCTCTGGTATGGCACCAAGCAATTCTGAGGCGAGGCGGTTGATGGAAGGCGGGGGGGTCAAAGTGGACGGAGAGGCAAAAACAGATCGCGACTTTGTCCTCGAGCCAAAAGACGGCATGGTGGTGCAAGTCGGCAAACGTAAATTTGTCCGTCTGCAAATCACTTAATCAAGACAAGCCCAACACCTGTTTCGCATACACTCAGGTATAACATGACGTGATGCGGAGCGGTGAAAATGAGGTTCAAGCCCAAGCGGGCACAGAGATTGATCGTAAAAAAAAGCTGGGTGGTATGGGGGACACTAGCGCTTTTCGGCTGGCTGTTCGGTATATTTATCCATTACCTGGATCATCAATTGCGGCCGCAGATCATGGGCATGGCGGTTGGGGTATCCAGGCAAATGGCCTCTCAGGCCATCACCGATATGCTATACAAACGCCTGGCAAAGTCGAAGGATTTTTCCCAATTGATCGTGATCGATCACGACCATTCCGGCCAAATTGTCAGCGCGCATTTTGACCTCTCCAAAGTGGCAAACATTGAGAGCGTCACCACTTCGGAAGTGCAAAATGAATTGATCCAGCTTGGGCGTAGGGTACTCTATATTCCCGCATTTCAGACGATGGGAAGCACGCTCCTCGCTATGTACGGTCCTTCGATCCCTGTGCGGATCGTGCCACTTGGTTCGGTGGAAAGTCATGTGGTACCAGAAGTAAAATCTGCAGGCATTAACCAGACAGTCCACATTCTTAATTTGAGTGTTGTAGCGCAGGTCGGAGTGGTGGTTCCTTTCGTGACAGAACCTGTGAAAGTGTCATCGAGTGTGCCCATCGCCTACATGGTACTTGTCGGTTCCGTACCTCGAGTGTTCGGTGATGGGGTTTCCGCCTACAGGCAGGCGTTAAATGCAGGGACGCCAAGCAGTCATTAACAGCTTGTCATGGTTCTGATTAGTCCATACTACCTTTGAAGGAGGAGTGGGCTATGGAGATACGTTTGCGACCGGAAATGCGCACAGAAGGCGGCGAAATGATCACGATTTTTCGAGAAGATGAGTGGGTGGGCGATGCTTATTTTATTTACCGCGAAGGAGATGTGCTGACAGGCACTATCCAGCTTGACTCGGTGATGGTCAATTCCTCTGATTATTCGCCCATCATTGAAGCGGCAAGAACTTACGCTGCAGACCTCGCTGATGCGCTGGCGGTGGAAGAAGCAGTGATCGCCAGCACGCTTGGGGACGTCAAGACGGTGCTTGATGTCGGAGCCGAGGATGACGACTCAACGGTTCTCTGGATATCAGAAGAAGAGAGTCAAATGGAACCTCCAGGAGAATTTTCCTATACGGTAGAATTTAAACCTGATGGTTCAATGCAAGTGGAACGAAAAAGCATGGAGTAAGTGATGAGAGGATAGAGAGGGAGAACGATGCTAGGCTATCTTGGGCCGCGCGGCACGTATTCGGAAACGGCCGCACGCTTTTTTATGGATAAAATTGAGTCAGAAAAACCCATCGAAATACAACCGATTGCTTCCATTTCACATGTGCTTGACGATGTCGAATCGGGTCGTGTGCAGATGGGGGTGGTGCCGCTAGAAAATTCACTTGAAGGATCGGTGCTTGTCACACTCGACCGTCTTGCCACATCGCCACTTCTCATCTGCGCAGAAGTGGTGTTGCCGATTCGCCATATGGTGTATGGCCTGAAAGGGATCGATTTTGAGAAGGTGGAAAGGGTCTATTCTCATCCTCAGGCGCTGGCCCAATGCAGAAACACATTATATCAGCATTTTCCCCATGCGGAACATGTGGATTACGACAGCACTGCAGGAGCGGTGCAGTTTGTCGCCAAGGAAAAAAGTCCTGCGAACGTTGCGATTGGCAGTCTCGATTCTGGAAGGGATATCGAGCTTGCCGTGCTCGTCCGAGACGCACAGGATACCACCGGAAACGAAACTCGATTTGCGCTGGTTTGCAAGGCGGATCACATGGTTTCCCTTAACTCGGAAGTATTATCGTCTCAACAAAATACCTCTGAAAAAACTTCGATTTTACTCGCATTAGGGGACGACCATCCTGGGGCACTGTATGAAGTGCTACGAGTGTTTGCGGAATATGACGTCAACTTGAGCAAGCTGGAGTCGAGGCCTACACGTAAGGGGCTTGGCAGCTATCATTTTTACATTGACCTTATCGGGGATCCGCATGATCTAGGAACCAAAGAGGCACTAGAAAGAGTGCAAGCCATCAAAGGATTTTCTATGAAAAATATTGGATCATATCCCTGTTTTCTACTTGAATAGGAGTTGAATTTGACAGAATTAGTCGAAACCTCTATAATGTCCTCACAACTATGTTTTCTAAAGAGAACTTCTTGTCCTTTCTCTGCGTCATCTCACCCCCACACGCAAAGCGAGGAAAAGGAAGTTCTCTTTAGTTTTGCCGTTTGCCCGCCCAAATTTCACGATTTCCCTGTCAATTTGCCTACCCTTGCATATATTGCTAAAGACATTTGACCGGGGAGGTCGATCGACTTTGCAAGAATATTATGTTAAAAGTGGCGACACTTTGTGGAAAATAGCAAATCGCCTTGGTATTCCGCTTTCGTCCTTAATTGCAGCAAATCCTCACATTGCTGATCCAAATGTTTTGAACATCGGGGATGTGCTGTATTTGCCAACAGGGACTCCAATGGGTGCAATGATGATGGGAGGTTATACTGGGCCCACCTGGCAATATACGGTGAAAAGTGGGGATGACCTTTGGAAACTTTCGAAACGGTATGGCGTTCCCCATGCCAACTTGATCGCAGCCAATCCTCATCTCAGCGATCCCAACATGATTATGCCGGGGCAGGTGATCAACGTGCCGGGACGGCGTCCTGGTGTGACCAAAAAGCCGGCACCGTCAAAGCCATATTATGCACCGCCTGCGTATCAGGCTCCGTCTGCTGCCTATCCGCCACCACCGCAGCCGCTCATTAATATTTCTCCACCTACTCAGATCAATGCAGATCTCAACATCAATCAAATCAATCCACCGGTTTATGAGGCGCCAAAATACTATGAGCCAAAACCATTTGAGCCCATGCCACCTAAAATGCCAAAGCCGGCGCATTATCATCACCATCATCAGCCTTCTGTGGCCAAACTGTACATTCAGGAAGAAGTCACTGAACTCGTCAAGAAGAAAAAGCCGCCGGGCTATGTCACATTTTGTTATGACCCCACGCTGCCTCCTGGTGTAATTATTCAGGGGCCGCCTCTGGGCGACGTGACCAATCCCTTTGTGCCTCCTTCCCACATTGGCGGTTATAAGCCTTTCTATGAATACGGCACTGAGAGCTCGTCAGGATGGAAGATGGAATCTAAGTGGTTCAAGGAGTCATCCAGTTGATCTTGCACCTCGCGGCAGGTGAAGGAATCATCCACACCTGCCGCAATATTTGCGCATTGAGGGGATTATGGATGGAAACTTGGTTGACAAGCGTAGCGGCGGAAGAATTGGGAATGGCGTACGGGTTTCAGGTGAGAGCGCTGGTACCTATGCGAAGTGTGGTTGGCGTGTTAACTGACCAGGGCAGATTCATCTGCAAGCGGTATCACCCTGATAAGGGGATGAGCTACCGCCATTTGCTTGGTGTAGTTCAAGTCAAAGAGTCGCTGTCCCATCACGGACTGGTAAAGTCCTACCGCAAAACGATCGATGGAGAGCCTATTTTTGCTTGGGAAGGCGATCCGGTCACCATGGAGGCGTGGGTCAAAGGAAGACACGCTGATTTTCGCGATCGCAGGGAAAGAATGGTGGCCGTTCAGGCTATCGCAAGGCTTCATCGGTTGCGCATCAAAATTCCGAAAGAGTTGTATCCGGATACCACTGTGCTTCACAAGATGGCCGGACGATTGCAAAAGGCATCTGATGCGGTGGCGACGGGAAACCTAATCGGCATATCGAGAAAGGACTGGAATGAATGGCGGGAGCGCGCGGTCAGAGCGCTACAAGTATTGTCTACACCCAAGTGGGAGGATTTTTTTTTGGAGGATAAAAATAGCGGCACGCTATGCCACCGCGACCTTGCCCCTCACAACATCCTCATCTCAAGAGGAAGCCCTGCCTCATTAATTGATTTTGATCTGGCCGGAATGGATAGTCCGGTGTATGACCTTTTTCAACTATTTGACCATGTGGCTTATCGCGCATTGCCGCCTAAGGGCTGGGAGGCGGAGATGATCAGGGAATACGAAAAAATATCGCCTTTATCACCTCGTCAAAAGCAGGCACTTGCCTTGATTCGGACGTTTCCCTCACTCCTTTTGCGCGAAATTGCGGATCTGCGCGGAGTGAAAAATGAACGCGCAAGGGCGCGACTTGGAACGCGCATCCGTTATGTGCGCACCCTTGAGGAGGAGCGGTCACTCGCCATTCCATGATATACTCTATGGCATAGATGAGTTGGTACGGGAGGATGACGCTTGAAAGAGCTTCGAATTGGATTAGGACAAGTTCGGCCCGCGCTTGGCGATGTCTCGCGTAATCTTGATCTTCACTTGGAGACTGTCAACGAGGCAGAAAAGCAAGGGATACAATTATTGGTGTTTCCGGAATTAGGGCTCACTGGCTATAACCTGAAGGATCTAACGCTGGAGGTGGCTCGACCACTAGATCACCCGGACATTTTGAAGATGGTGGGAGCCAGTCGTAAAGTGGACGTGGTGTTTAGTTTTATTGAAGAGAGTCCCGACCATCGCTTTTATGTGGCGGCGGTTTACGCTTCAAAAGGGCAAGTAGTGCATGTTCATCGAAAATTGTATCTGCCTACTTATGGGATGTTTGAGGAAAATCGCCACTTTGCCCGTGGCAAAGCTTTGAATTCATTTGCTTCCGGACTTGGTGCACAGATGGGGATGGCCATTTGCGAGGACGCCTGGCACCCGTCTGTGCCGTATTTGCTGTCGATTGCGGGGGTCGACGTGGTGATCATCCCTGCGGCAGGACCAGGTAGGGCGCTGAGCGGCGACCCGAATACCGGATCGCAGCACTTTTGGCACCGATTGATTCGTACATATGCCCAGCTTTTTACGAGTTACTTTGTGTTCGTTAATCGCGTGGGGTTTGAAGATGGCGTGTTCTTTTTTGGCCACTCGGCTGTGGCAGGTCCAGATGGGGAACTGGTCGCCTCGACAGATTCCATGGATGCGCAGTTGCTGGCGGTGGATATAGATCTGGATTTGCTTCGAAAAGAGCGCTACCGCTCCCCGTTTTTACGGGATGAAGACCCGCATCTGACGCTTCGCGAACTCGAGCGCATACTGGGGAGGTAACCTGTCGATGGGAATCAACCATCTGGAAGATGTCCTTTTGTATTTGGATCAAAGCATCAGCCATGCCCTTCCGGTGCTCGTCGCGTTTTTACGTGAAGAGACGGAGAAAGCGGGATTTCAAGATGTGGTATTTGGCCTCTCAGGCGGCATCGATTCTGCGGTAGTGGCGTATCTTGCTGTTGAGGCGTTTGGCAAAGACCGGGTTCATCCGCTCATCATGCCGTATAAGACAAGTAGTCCCGCGAGCCTTGAAGACGCGCAAAAAGTGGTGAGCGCGCTTGGACTTGAGGCAAAAGTAGTCGACATTACACCGCAGATTGACGCGTATTTCGCGAATCAGGAGGAAGCGTCTCCGCTTAGAAGAGGCAACAAAATGGCGCGCGAGCGGATGACCATTATCTATGATCACTCAGTGATTTATCGGGCACTTCCGCTCGGAACCAGCAACAAGACGGAACTCCTCCTGGGATACGGTACGCAGCACGGGGATCTCGCTTCAGCGATCAACCCGATCGGAGACCTCTACAAAACGCAGATCCGCAAAGTGGCCTCCCAACTTGGCGTGCCGCAAAGCATTCTGACCAAGCCGCCATCTGCGGATCTTTGGGAATCACAGACGGATGAGGGGGAGCTTGGGTTTACCTACGATGAAGCGGATGTCATTTTGCATCTGCTCGTAGACGACCGTTTTTCCCCAGAAGAAGTGGTGCAGGCAGGATTTCGGGAAGACCTCGTTCGCACAATCGCCAAACGCATGATGCAGAATCAGTACAAAAGAAGACTGCCGCTCATCGCAAAGGTGTCTAGTCGAACGATTGGCATTGATTTTCGTTATCCACGGGATTGGGGCATGTAAAGCTAGGAGGAAAGAAATTGTCAGGACATTCAAAGTGGAAAAACATCGCCCATCGAAAGGGCAAGCAGGATGCCTCTAGGGCACAATTGATCACCAAGCTATGTCGCAATATTTATGCTGCCGCCAAGCGCGGGGGTGGCAATCCAGACACGAACTACGCGCTTAAGATGGCGATTGAAAAAGCGAAAGAGGCAAGCGTGCCGGGAGACACGATTGCGCGCACGCTGGGAAAGGCGACAGGAACGCTGGAAGGCGTTCACTTCGAAGACTTTTTGTATGAAGGATATGGTCCGGCAGGAACGGCGATCATACTTGAAATTTCCTCGGACAACCGCAACCGGACAGCGGCTGACATTCGTCATCTTTTTTCCAAGCATGGGGGAAGCCTTGGTGAGTCGGGCTGCGTGGCTTGGATGTTTAAGCGCGTTGGTCAGGTATCGCTGGATGTGGAAAAATTGTCGTTAAACGAGGATGACCTCCTGCTCGCCGCACTCGAAGCGGGAGCAGACGATGCGGTAATGGAGGACGAGGAGTGCTACATTTACTCTGAACCGGAAAATCTCTCTGTGGTGGAAAAATTGCTCGTTGAACAGGGGCTTCCTGTGGAATCGGTATCACTTGCCTATGTGCCGTCAAATACGGTAGAGGTCGCTGGGGAAGAGGCGGAACTGGTGGCAAGCCTTTTGGAAAAATTGGAAGAACATGATGACGTACAAAATCTTTATACCAATGCGGTGATAACCGAGCAGTAAGGTGGGAATGCGGGTGGCTTCCATGCGGGTGCTTGGAATCGATCCTGGATTTGGCCGAACGGGATACGGCGTGATCGATGCGGTTACAGGACGGCAGAAGGCGCTGGAATACGGCTGCATAGAAACACTGCCAACGGACGATATGGGCAGAAGGCTTCACGATATTTTCACTGCCGTGCAAGAAATCATCGAAAAATACCATCCAGACGTGATGGCGGTGGAGCAGCTTTTTTTTAATCGCAACGTCACTACTGCTTTTAAGGCTTCGGAAGCGCGCGGCGTGGTGGTGCTCGCGGCAGAGATGGCAGGCATTCCCCAGGTTTCCTATACGCCGATTCAGGTCAAGCAAGCTGTGGTGGGGTATGGACGGGCAGAAAAAAAACAAGTGCAGGAAATGGTGAAAGTGTTATTGGGGTTATCGACGATCCCTAAACCTGACGATGCGGCTGATGCTTTGGCGATTGCCATTGCCCATGCGCAGGCGGGAGCATTTGAGTCGAGGATTCCGAAACGGTGAAGTATTTGACGGAAGTGGGGTGGGGCAACCGGTGATTGCCATCTTGGAGGGCAGCGTAATTGAGCGAGAAGAGGACGCGCTGGTGCTGATGGTCGGTGGAGTGGGGTACCGCGTGCATGTAACCAAGGCGTTGCTACAAGGGGCACCAGAAGAAGAGCGGTTGCGACTTTTCACCCATCTCGTGGTTCGTGAAGATGCGCAGGTGCTTTACGGGTTTGCTACCAAAGAGGAACGGATATTATTCGTAAAATTACAGAATGCAAGTGGCGTAGGGCCAAAGCTTGCCCTGCAAGTGCTTAGCCATTTTTCCGTGGATGAACTGGTGCGCGCCATTGCGGAAGCAGATGTGAAAAAACTCTCCAAGGTGCAGGGAGTGGGCGCAAAAACGGCTTCAAGGATTGTGCTCGAGCTCAAAGGCAGCTTGGAAAATTGGGACCTTGCCACGACTTCTTCCAAATCAGGCGAAATGGGCAAAGTGGGATCTTTGCGTAGTGGCCCGCTGGTTGATATAGAAGAGGCACTGTTCCAGCTCGGGTTTGGTGAGCGCGAAGTAACACCGGTGCTCGCAGAGCTTGCGCCGGAGCTTGCGGCCCTTGGCGTGAATGAGGGGATTAGGCGGGCGCTTCAGGCCCTGAGCCGTTAGAGGGGAGGGGTGTTAGGTGCACGAACGGATTGTTTCAGCCACCGTGGTGGGGGACGATCAAAAAGAGGAATCGCTGCGACCCCGTTTTTTAAACGAGTACATTGGCCAAAATGAACTCAAAGATAACCTGAGAATCTACATTGACGCGGCAAAAATGCGGAAAGAGGCGCTGGATCACGTGCTTTTTTACGGGCCTCCGGGACTTGGCAAGACTTCGCTTGCCCATATTATCGCGAATGAACTCGGAGTGAACATCCGCGTGACCTCAGGGCCTGCAATCGAACGCGCAGGGGATCTTGCGGCGTTAGTCACGAATTTAAGTGAGGGCGATGTGCTCTTTATCGATGAAATCCATCGCCTGCCCAAAACGGTCGAAGAAGTGCTGTATCCTGCAATGGAGGATTTTGCGGTTGATATCATGCTAGGCAAAGGGCCAAGCGCGAGGTCGCTTCGCCTCGATTTGCCACCGTTTACACTGGTGGGGGCGACGACGAGGGCGGGGCTTCTATCCGCGCCGCTTCGGGATCGTTTTGGTGTGATTTTCCATTTAAATTACTTTCCTGTCGAAGACCTGGAACGAATTGTGACGCGTTCTGCGGTGATTCTCGGCGTGTCACTGGATTCGCGTGGAGCATATGAAATTGCCCGCCGATCACGGGGAACGCCGCGGGTGGCCAATCGCTTGCTGCGGCGAGTGAGGGATTTTGCTCAGGTGACTGGTGATGGGGGAATCGATGAAGCGCTGGCATCCCTCGCACTGGAGCGGATGAAAGTCGATGCCTATGGTCTCGATGAGCTCGACCATCGGCTGCTTTTGACGCTGATCGACAAGTTCGGCGGTGGACCGGTGGGACTTGATACGCTTTCCGCCAGCATCGGGGAAGATTCGGGGACGCTGGAAGACGTGTACGAGCCATATTTGCTGCAGACGGGGCTGATACGACGAACTGCTAGAGGAAGGGAAGCCACCGATGCCGCATATCACCACTTTCACCGCACGCGAATCAATTAAAGAAATGAATGGCATTCTGAAAGTGGCTTGTGCTATAGTGCAAGGAGTAGCAAGGCGGTGGAATATTGCACGTACTGGATTATGATTATGAGTTGCCAGAAGAACTCATCGCACAGACTCCTGCAAAGAAGCGCAGCGAGTCCCGTTTGCTTGTGCTGAACCGGACAAGCGGGGAGCTTTCGCACGAACATTTTTACGAGTTGCCACGCCACATGCAGGAAGGTGACTTACTCGTTGCCAACAACTCCCGGGTGATTCCTGCGCGTCTATATGGGGTAAAAGAAGACACCGGTGCAGTGATTGAACTGTTGTTACTTCGTCCGCATGGCAGCCCTGGCGTTTGGCAGGCACTCGTTCGTCCGGGAAAAAGACTAAAGCCAGGCCAAACGGTGGTCTTTGGCGATGGCAAACTGAATGCAAGGGTGATGGATACGCTGGATGATGGCGTCCGACTGGTGGAATTTTCGGAAGTCGGAGAATCGTTTGACCAGTTGCTTGAAGTACTCGGTGAAATGCCTTTGCCCCCTTACATCAAGGAAAAACTCGACGATCGCGAACGCTATCAGACGGTGTATGCGCGTGAAAAAGGCTCTGTGGCCGCCCCTACGGCAGGACTTCACTTTACCCCGCAATTGCTCGATACGATCAGGGGGCAGGGAGTTGACGTGGAATTTATCACGCTTCATGTGGGACTTGGCACATTTCGGCCTGTTCAGGTCGATAACCCGCAAGAGCATCACATGCACGAAGAGTGGTATTCCGTATCGGCTGATCTTTTTACTAAAATTCAACGTGTGCGGGAAGCGGGACACCGTGTTTTTAGTGTCGGAACGACAACGGTCAGAGCGCTGGAATCGGCCTATCGCAAATGGCAAAGTGATGCGGCCATGCATGCAGAGGGCGTGGTATCCGGCTTTACCGATTTGTTTATTTATCCCGGATTCGAGTTTCATGCGACAGATGCGCTCATCACGAATTTTCATCTGCCAAAGTCGACACTTCTGATGCTGATTTCAGCGCTTGCGGGGCGGGAACGCATTCTTGAAGCGTACCGCGTGGCGGTGAATGAACGGTACCGTTTTTTTAGTTTTGGCGATGCCATGCTCATCAAATAGAACCAGAATTGAAGGAGAGCAGTTGTGTCAGCGATTTCGTTTCAATTGTTAAAAGTCAGTCGGGATTCCATGGCTCGTCGGGGCAGATTGACATTACCCCACGCCGTGGTGGGAACCCCTATTTTTATGCCAGTCGGCACGCAGGCCACCGTGAAAACGCTCAGCCCCGAAGAATTGCAGGACATAGGCGCGCAAATCGTGCTTTCCAATACATACCACCTACATTTGCGTCCTGGTGAGGACATTGTGAAAGAGGCTGGCGGACTGCATCATTTTATGAATTGGCCGCGAGGCATTTTGACAGATAGCGGCGGGTTTCAAGTGTTCAGTTTGTCGACGCTTCGCAAAATCAGCGAAGAAGGGGTCGAGTTCCGATCCCATATTTCCGGGGAAAAACTTTTTCTTGGGCCTGAGGATTCGATACGGGTACAAAATGCGCTTGGTGCCGATATCATCATGGCGTTTGACGAGTGCCCTCCCTATCCGGCAGACGATGACTATGTCCTGAATTCGTTGAAGCGGACGACCAGGTGGGCCAAACGCTCCCTTGAAGCTCACAAGCGGCAGGATGAGCAGGCGCTATTTGGAATCGTACAAGGTGGGATGAACAAAGCACTTCGCAAGTTGGCGGCAGAAGAGTTGGTGGAACTGGACTTTCCCGGTTATGCGGTAGGCGGCCTCAGTGTAGGGGAACCCAAACCACTCATGTACGACATTCTTGCCTACACTACACCACTTTTACCGGCAGACAAGCCCAGGTATCTGATGGGAGTAGGATCTCCTGATGATCTCTTTGAAGGGGTACTACGCGGTGTGGATATGTTCGATTGCGTATTGCCGACCCGCATT
>JAJZAS010000019.1 GCA_021799325.1 Bacillota bacterium
ACGCTTGGCCCGAACGTGGTGAGCATGGTGGGTGTAGTGGATACCAATGCCCCGCTCGTTCGCACCTTCCAAATACAGCGAGGACCTGCGAGTGGCCGATCTTACGCAGTAACGATTGCCCGAAATTACCGTCTCACTTATGAGGATTTGAAGGAGCGGATCAGAGAATGAATGTACATCTCATGTTTAAGGATCGAGATTTTGATCCCGAAGCGAAACTACCTGATCACACCTCCGAGCTGATACAAGACCTAGCTATGGAATCGTTATTTGCTGCAATGGCTGATGGAGATACATTTTTACGTCAAGTAGCAGAACACGCGCTGCTCTCTCCCTTGATGGACGTTGGTGAGATACTGTACCGACAGGAGGTATTAAAAGATGCGGTGAACCATCCGAGTCTCATCAGGGAAATCTATCAAATGGCGCTGGATACGATCCAGAAAGAGAAGCAGTATTATTTTGGATTTCGTTATCCTGATGCCATTTTGCACCGATCGCTCGAAGTGCTGAGGCTGTTTTTGGATCGATTAAAGCTACTCATGGAAATGGTCCGGGCTCATGAATCAACATTTGAGTCAGAAGGATTTCTAACCATGATTGCCGTTTTGAAAAAGGAACTTGACGACGATTTTTTTGAAAAATCCGAGATAATATGGAAAGACTTGAATCGGAATCAGGAACTTTTGTTCAGTGCCACCCTTGGAAAAGGCAATAAAGGCGTTGACTATTTGCTTCGTCAAAAAATAAACCAACCCAAAGGCTTAGGCGGATTTTTATTTTCTCGGAAAAAAGCGGCGTATTCTTTTCAAATTCATGAGCGAGACGAGAGCGGAGCGAGGGCCTTATCTGAAATGAAGAATAAAGGAATTGAAAAAGTGGCAAGTACGCTCGCCAATTCCATGCAACATATGCTCCATTTTTTTATCCAGATGCGAAATGAATTGGCGTTTTTCGTTGGAGCCATTCGTCTGCATGATCAATTAAGGGCCATTGAGGCACCGGTCGTATTTCCTGTACCGCTTGATGCAGTGACTCGAGAGCTTGATGCCGCATCACTATACGATGTGTGCTTAGCGCTCAGTCAGGGGCGCATGGTGGTTGGTAATGATGTGTCTCTGCAAGGCAAAGCACTCGTCGTCATTACCGGCGCTAATCAGGGAGGGAAAACCACTTTTCTGAGAAGTGTAGGTCTTTCGCATTTGATGATGCAAAGCGGAATGTTTGTATCCGCCACATCGTTTTGCATGAACGTGGCAACGGGAATCTATACGCATTTTACGCGTCAGGAAGATACCACGATGAAAAGTGGAAAATTGGATGAAGAAATGAGGCGAATGAGTGGGATCGTCGATTCGCTTCGTGTGAATTCACTTTTGCTTTGTAATGAATCATTTGCTTCGACCAATGAACGAGAGGGGTCGGAGATTGCGAAACAAATCATGCTGGCTTTAGTGGAAAAAGGGGTCCAAGTGATCTTTGTTACCCATTTTTATGAATTTGCAAGCGACTTGTATCAGTCAAACCATCATAATGTCCTGTTCTTACGTGCGCTGCGACTTGATGATGGCAAACGAACCTACCGCATTGTCAAGGGAAGGCCGCTTCCCACCAGTTATGGCGAGGATATTTTTCGGGAAGTTTTTGGGTGATCTCGTGAATTCCTGAGATTCTGTCACCTTCATGATCTGCCATGATGATATTGCCAACATGATTCGATAAAACGAGTGGCTATTTGCGGGTGGGAGGCAAAGTGTAAATGAACATAACTGGCTAGTAGATTTGGCTGCTCGCAGCCTTCGTATTCTTTTTGTCCATGCGCTTCTACTGTATAGGCAAAAGGGTAGGCACTTTGATCGATGTCCATGACGGAATAGTGAAACTCATGTCCTCGTGCCTGTTCTCCCTTAGCTAAAAGTAAATTATCATTTAGTGCAGTTACCTGCGTATAGCCAAGCCGAGTGAGTTTTTTTTGCATGACGGTTTGAACAGGGATTACTGCGGTCATCGGGTATTCGTCGTGACTGGTTGTCACGATCGACTTCGTGAGATACATATAACCGCCGCATTCCGCGTAAGTGGGGAGTCCCTCTTCGATTCTCCTACGAAAGTCCATTCGATACGTCTCGTTCGCTGAAAGCTTTTGCGCAAATTCCTCAGGAAATCCTCCCCCAATGTACAAACCATCCGCATCATCGGGAATGGGTTCACCTTCAAGAGGACTGAAAAATTCCAGCATGGCCCCCTTATTTCTTAACAGATCCAAATTGTCTTCATAATAGAAACTAAAAGCCTGATCCTTGGCCACTGCTATTTTTACTTTTGGAACATGGCTATTCTTATATAACTGAGGCTCCATCACTTCCATGGGGCTGGAATTTGTTGCGATTTCCATCAGGTGATCCAAGTCAATGGTGCTTTCTATTTGGTGGGCGAGTCGATCAAAAAGCGAGCCGAATTCCCCCCTTTCTACGGCAGGAATCAGCCCTAAGTGCCGTTCTGGCAATCGAAATTCCGCTTCTTCAGGATAGTATCCCAAAAGAGGAACGTGACACGTGGCTTCAATTGCTTCTTTTAAGAGTTCAAAGTGATGCTTGCCACCAACACGGTTGGCGATTACGCCTCGGATTGGGACATGCGGGTCTAATTGTTGAAAGCCAAGTACTAGTGCTGCGGCGCTTCTTGCCATGCTGGAGGCATCGATCACTAGGATGACAGGAGTTTGCAACAATAAACTGATATCTGCGGCACTGCCTTCATTGGATACGGGACTGTATCCGTCATAAAGTCCCATTACGCCTTCCATGACAGCAACATCGGCATTTTTCATCCCGTGTTGAAATACTTCAAGCAGTGTGTGCTTGTCCAACATCCAACTATCCAGATTGCGAGAAGGGCGTTTCGTGACAGCTGTGTGAAAAGTGGGGTCAATAAAATCCGGTCCAGACTTAAACCCCTGTACTTGATAGCCGCGATTGACGAGTGCTTTCATCAGACCGATGGTGATGGTGGTTTTTCCCACGCCACTGTGAGTTCCTGCGATTAACATCCTGGGAATATTCAACGTTGTCATGTCTACATCGCCCCCATTCCTATATAGTAAACGTTTTGATGGGCAGTAGGCGAATGGATTCTTTTATCGGACTGTGTTTAAGAGAACTTAAAGTGTGAAGAATTATAATGTTTTCATTATTATGAAGGAGGTGTTTTCATGCGTTTTTGGATGCGCATTGGGGGAGTTGCGATTGTCGTGATCGCTGCCGCTGTTTTTATTTCAACTAATCTACGAAGTATTCAAGGATCAAGCGGAAATCACAAAGCAATGACTGCAGCCGCGCCTAACGCAAGTGTTTATCATCCTCCAACGCTATTAAGTGTGATTAATAAGCAGCACAAGCTAACATTCATGGCGGTGGGAGGATCAACAGCCCAAGGTTATGATGATCCTAAACTGGATGGTTACTTGAAGCGGGCACTAAGTAGTGTTTCTCATATGTTGAAAGTACCCATCACATTTGTCAACAAAGCAAAAAGCGGTAAAATCCCTTCGATGTTGGCACCAGAATTCGATCCTCTTGTTCATCAGATTAAACCCAACGTGGTGATGATTTCCTGGGGGCTTTTGAACAGTATTGCCAAAAAAGTTCCGCAGAGCATGTTTCAGCGCGTGATTGAGTCGGAAATCAAGATGTCGTTAAGAGATGGGGCCGATGTATGGGTGATTACCCCCCCAGTCACTCCTGCCACTTATGTTGGGCACGATGTGAAGGTGGAGCCGGAATTTATTAATCTTGAACTGGCTGCTGTCAAAGCGGTAAATAATCCGAACGTGCATTTTTTTAATTTGAACAGTGCGATGAAAACTTATTTGCAAGACCATCAAATGTCCTATAAACCGCTTGAATCAAACAATTGGCATATGAATGGAGCAGGTCATGAATTGGCAGGGAAAATTTTGGCTAATCATATCCTACAAAATGAGAAAGAATTGGGGTTATCTTCTTTGTGATATTGCGGTCAGCCGTGCAATAGGCGCCATTGCAATAATCAGTGCCGCATCAAAAAAAGCAAAAAAATATTGGAGCAGATAGGCACTAGCCACATACTTCCCGCCCCATAATAAAGAAACGCCAAACAAGCGTACTAACGCACTTTTTTGATCTGACATGGTTCACACTTCAGCATATTGCCAAATTACTTCATTAATGATGATCATTAATGATAAATTTAAGACTTACTTTTCGTCAGGATGTTATTTTGCTTAAAATGAGAAGTGAATTCGCTTACTGACAAGAGACGATTTATTGGTTATGCTGGGAGCAATATGAAAGGGGATATAGTGATGGATTGTAAAATCAGTGACAGCGCAGCGATGAAAATGAAGGAAATTTTATCGGAAGAAGAAGACAAGCAATTAAAATTCCGACTCTTTGTCGCTCATGCTCATGGTGATCATGCCCATTATGGCCTAGGGCTTGATTATCCAAAAGAAACAGATGAATTAGTAACTGCAGACAATGGAGTCGAAGTGTTATTGGAAAAGGGGCAGGATTTTCTGGACGGAGTCGAGATGGATTATGATCCCTCTTCCGACGAGTGGAGTGTGCATAACCCTTCTATGGGAACTCACGAAGGCCATTAATTGAAATGATGAAATATGAAAGACTTACTGTGAGGGATACACAGTAAGTCTTTTTGATGCGCTCCAGGGAACGTACGTTTGTGTCGTATAGAACAAAATTAATGTCGAATAGGACACAGAATTTTTCGTTTATAAGCCGTATAGTAAAAGGAGTAATCTTTTATTGTTAGTAAGTGGATTATAAGGGGCTTTTGTCTATATTGATCTGATATTTGTAAGTCGAGTGCCATTCCCTCGTACCTAAGGGATTGGCGTCATTTGCAAGTTGCCTGAGTCTTAAAAGGTCGAGTAGGGTGATGGTTTTGTTGTGAATCTGTATTAAACCTTCATCTTGAAGTCCCTGGAGTGCACGGGCGGCAGACTCTCTATTTACGCCTATCATATTGGCCAAATGTTGCTGCGTGACCTTCCAGTTGATCTGTAGCCCATTTTCTGACTTAAATCCAAAATTATCATATAATTCCAACAAAAGGTTGGCCATGCGCAGGCGACTGTCCATAAATGCGAGATAAGCAATTTTGCGATCAGCCTGTGCTAATCTTTCGCTGACATTGAAAAAAATTTTTTGCATCACAATAGGGTATTGCTGGATTAAATCTTCCAAGTCATTTTTTTTGATCATCCAAAGTATAGAGTCCTCGTAAGCAGAAACTGAGGCTAACCGGTGATGATTATAATGCATCACTTCCAGTTCACCAATCGATTCACCGGGGAATTGATGACCTACGACAATGATTTTATCGTTTTCCTGTAAAAATATTTGAAGAGAACCGGATTTTACAATATACATCTCTAAACCAAGGTCCCCTTGGTTAAAAACTACTTGGTTTTTGACAAAAAACCTCTCTGTAAATTTAGATGCGACAAACTGCTCGTCAAGATTGGAAACATTTTTGAAAAATACAGACTCCAGCACTGAATTTATCATAGACACGACCCTATTTTTACATTATCTGTTCACTTGCTATTTTATCTTTCATTGCATACTTCAGACAAGGAATGAGGGCCATTGATTCCCAAAATTATGATTGTTGACGATGCGGCATTCATGCGTATGCTTTTAAGAGATATATTGGAAGGCAACGGGTTTCAAATTGTTGGACAAGCCACGAACGGAAATGAATCGATTCAAAAGTATAGGGAATTGAATCCGGATGTAGTGACAATGGATATCATGATGCCAGGCATGGATGGGATTCAAGCAATAAAAGGAATTAAAGCCATGGACCCGGATGCCAGGATTATCATCTGCTCCGCGATGGGACAAAAAGAAAGAGTAGTCGAGGCCATTAAAGCAGGGGCAAAGGATTTTATTTTCAAGCCGTTTAAGCCAGAACAAGTGATCCAGACTTTGCGTAAAAATCTGAAGGATAACTTTGTTTCAAATTGCGGCACTTAAGTAGGAAGGATGAACAGAATTGAACTATGTGACTTGGTCTAGGAGGAAAGACCATCCATATATAGCTGAAATCCTCATGCATCGCCCAGAGGTATTAAATGCGTTTCATACACCAATGGCCATTGAAATGGTGGAGGCTTGCAAGGAGATTGCCGCACAAGATGATATAAGAGTGGTCGGTCTTCGATCTAGCAATTCTAAAGCATTCTGCACAGGAGCGGACTTAAAGGAACGCAACCACATGAGTGAAGAAGCATGGCATGATCAGCATCGGCTTTTTGAGAAGATGTTTTATTCGTTGGCGGACCTTCCTATGCCCACAATTGCAGTGATCGATGGATTCTGTTTGGCAGGCGGAATGGAACTTGCACTAAATTGTGACATGTGGGTGGTATCGGAAAATGCGGTATTTGGACTACCTGAAGTGACACGTGGAATTATGCCAGGCGGTGGTGCCACAAGATTGCTAAGTAAACGCATCGGGGTGCATCACGCTAAAGAAATGGTACTGACTGGCCAAAAGTATGAGGCTACAGCCATTGCCAAGATGGGATTGACCAATCGGTTGGTGCCTGCCGAACGATTGGAATCGGCTTTTTTAGAAATCGCGGGTCCCATCGCAGAAAATGCACCACTTTCGGTCAGTTACAGTAAATCGGCCATCGATGAGCTTTTTACAATTCCGGATAATAAAGGGCGTGAACGGGAAGTTGCCTGGTATAACAAAGTCATCAACACAGAAGATCGCTACGAGGGAGTACGTGCGTTTAATGAAAAGCGAAAGCCTCAATTTAAAGGGAAATAATGACGTACAAAGCGCATGGAACGATCGTCAAATGAAATTAAAAAATAAGAAACGACAAAAGCTTCACTTAGCTAGTCTAAATTCTCATCAATGATTCATTTTTTTGATCTCCATCATATTGCGAGGTTTTTATCATGAAAAAATCATAATGGGATGATATCTTGAAAATAATGGTTATCTCTTTTGTTGTAAATTAAGATATCCGTTCAGAGGAGGTCAGGATTGGGCACGGTAAGTAAGTTATCCGTTGTGATGATGTTGGCTCTTGGTATTTTGGGAGGTGCTTTAGGGTACTATCATGTGGCTGCAACTGCTCCCACCGCCAACAAAACCTCAAGTTTACCTTTAGCTCGTAGACATTCCTGGCCAATCGTCAAAATGTCCTTCAAATTTGCTAAAGGCACGAATTTTATGGGAATGGCTTTAGTAAAGAATCCAAATGGAGACTTGGTTACCGTAGGTGGGTATAACGGTACAGAATTTACTGCCAACATCAATGAAGTACTTCCACAGATGAAGCGCCTTGGTACGATGCCAGAACCAATGCATGATATGGCAGCAGGGTACATAGGCAACATATTGTATATTTTTGGCGGAGGGCAAAGCACATCATCTAGCAATATCGTTAGTATGTATCGTGGAAAAACAATGATCATCGGTCAACTGTCTGCTCCCCTATCTGATGCGACCAGTGTACCTTATTCCTATCAAGGACATGAGGGGCTTCTTTTGATAGGCGGCTACGATGGGTCTATCTTTCGTCGGCAAGCTGATTTTGTCTATGTGAGTCGAGGTCGATTGATGGTGGAGCCTGTATTCATGCTCCCCTTAGGGCTAAGGTATACAGCAGTGAGCACTAGTGGCAATAAAGTATTCATGGCAGGTGGTTTGAAAAGTACAGGAGTAAGTCAACTTGTTTATGAGTGGCATCCGGGTTTATCTGCTGCTGTCAGTATCACGAAACTTCCGTTTGCAAGGTATCAGGCTGCTTCCTGGGTTGTGCCTGGATTTCTTATGTTGGCAGGAGGGGTGGATAAGGCAGGAAACCCCACATCTCAGGTGGTTGCCATCAATTTAACTACTCACCAGGTAAAAGTAGTGGGTAAACTTCCTTTTGCTTTGGCGGATATGGGGTATAACAGTGTCCATGGCATTGCCTATTTGACAGGTGGCATTCGATCAAATTCAGGAAATGAAAATGAAACGATCATGATGGTTCATGCAAATTAAATCATACTATCAAAAATATGGGGGAAATATACAATTGAAAAAGCAAAAATACATAACGATTGCCAGTTTGGCTTTATTTGCTACGTTGCTGACAGGATGCAATATCGTTCACCCTAGTGCCAGTGCCAAATCATCAACCCATTCGTCTGCCGCCAAATTGAAAACCCCAGCAGGTCCACTGCCTGGTGACATGTTAATTGCGGATCGAGGGAATGATCGATTGCTGATTGTCAGTCCCACTAAAAAAATCCTTTGGAGTATGAAGATTGGTAATGGTTCTGGTCCCCATAATGCCAATTCACTTGGTGCGGACGATGCTTTTCTTACGCCTGATCATAAACACATCATTATTAATGAAGAGAATAACAACACCATCGACATTATCGACATTGCCACCAAAAAAATAGTGTGGAGTTATGGGCATCCGGGAGTAGCTGGTTCCGCCAAAGGGTATCTTAATACGCCGGACGATGCCTACGAATTTCCAAATGGAATCGTCACTGTGGCAGATATAAAGAACCAACGGATACTTTTTGTCAATCAAAAAGGGCAAATCGTTAAACAATACGGTCAAACTGGCGTGATGAAACACAATCCTCCTATTGATTTTACAGCACCCAACGGGGACACTCCGATACCGGGAGGAGGACTCCTTGTGACTGAGATCAACGGTGCCTATGCGGACAGACTGACGGCATCTGGCAAACTGGTATACAGCGTACACTTACCTGGGCTCACTTATCCTTCAGACACGCAACTCTTGCCAAACGGCAATTTGCTGGTGGCAGATTACAATACTCCTGGCACTGTGGAAGAAGTGACCCCACAAGGGAAACTCGTCTGGAGATATCAAAAATTATCGGGAACCGGAGATCTGTCGAATCCATCGCTTGCGATTCGTTTGCCTAACGGCATGATCGCAGTCAATGACGACTATCATGATCGAGTGGTGATCATCAATCCGAAGACGAATAAGATCGTTTGGCAATATGGTCATTTTAATCAAAAAGGGACCGCTGCAGGATATTTGAATGTTCCGGATGGCATCGACTTTATCCCTATTGGAACCCAACTCTGAGTTTTCTATGTTATTATTTTATGATAGTTAATGGATGGGAGGAATCTGCTTATTGAAAACACCGTGGCTGATAGGTTCCGTTATTGTTGGCGGTTTGCTGGTGTTGACAGGATGCGGTACGACCAGCAGTGTGTCGAATAGTACTAATTTGAAACAAATTGTGGCACCAAGTCGACCAATTGGAGCGTCTGAGCATTGGAAAAACATGCCCAAAATGAGCATCCAACCGAATCGGCAATATTCGGCATTGGTAAAAACCAACTATGGGAATTTTACCATCCAGTTATTTGCTAAAAAATCTCCGGAGACGGTAAACAGTTTTGTGTTTTTGGTCAATCATCAATTTTATAATGGGGATAGATTCTTTCGGATCATTCAGAACTTCATGATCCAAACAGGCGACCCCAATAACAATGGAACAGGTGGTCCAGGGTATACAATTCCTGACGAATTGCCCCCTTCTGTTCCTTATACGGCGGGTGTGGTCGCGATGGCCAATACGGGGCAGCCCCACTCAGGGGGGAGCCAGTTTTTTATCTGCACAGTCAATGACGCGCAAAAATTGAATCCGAGTTATACGGAGTTGGGAAAAGTAGTATCTGGTATGAATGTGATCAAGAAAATTGCGGCGATACCAGTTGTAGCTAATCCCAATATGGGTGGCGAGATGAGTAAACCCACTAAGACAGCCTTTATCGAAAGCATCACCATCACGAAGCATTAAAACATTTCAAAAGATATAGTGAGTCTCAGCTGGAAGGGGCTTGGTGATGAAAAGATTCGTGTTCATTACGGTTGTTTTTAGTGCCACAATGACAGCGATAATGCCTCATTTGGCTATTGCAGCCTCTAAGCTTACGACTGATGAACAGTTAATACTGCGTCATTTAGAACAAATACAGCCTGATTTTTCAATTAATGTAAAAACCTCTTCTGCTACTCTGTTGGATCATGAACTGAAGGCGGCCGTGCAAGCCGATACCTATCTTCAGATGGATATTTCATCGTATCAATTTGAACTGGCTGGAACATATGCTACGTTTCAGGTGGATTATCGGGAAAATAAATCGCAGTACAACGATGTGTTGCGAGGCGCGCAGTTAGTGGTAAAAAAGTTAATCAAGCCGGGTATGGATGTTTATACAAAGGAAAAAATCCTTCATGATTATGTAGTGCTAAATACGGCGTATGATATTTCACTAACGCATTACACCGCCTATGATGCCCTTTATGAGCATACCGCAACATGCCAGGGTTATGCGATGTTAACTTACCAGTTATTAAAAGCAGCGGGAATTCCCAACATCCTCATTTCTGGTACAGCGACCAATTCGCTTGGGACCGCCTCTCATGCATGGAACGAGGTGGATTTAAACGGAAAGTGGTATCAACTCGATACGACATGGGATGATCCTGTTCCCAACCAGCCTGGTAGTGTGCAATATGGCTATTTTAATCTCACTACGGCACAAATGGAGAAAGACCATCATTGGTCACTTGCAGGCTTGCCAATTGCCAATACTAATTACGTACAGGTTTTGAACCAATCAAACAACAAACAAGAAAAACAAATTCTGCAACAAACGGGTTTATTCGCAGAACTTCCAAACGATACATACCAAAGCATTTCAACATTGCAATCATCGTTAATTAAAGCCAATCTTAGAAAAGGGCAATCATATCTTGTTCGAATCCCTTACGCCAATATTAGCCAATTGACATCATTGGCATTGCCATATGCGATTAGCTATCGATATACCCGTGATACGAGAAACCCTAGTTATGCATTGTTGACCATCATTGTACAGTAACAAATTACGGTGGTAGCTTGAACATTTTCGGAAAATGTCATGCAATTCTCATGTTTCTTTTCTACAATCCTACCGAACGCTTGGAACCTATAGCATGGGAACCAGAAGCCCGGAAAGGTTGAAAATAACATGTGCGGAATTGCGGCTATTTCAATCCTACAAAGTGTGGGAACCAAAGCCCAAGATGAAGTGAAGATTATGCTTCAATCGATGCAACATCGCGGGCTGGACGGGACCTATGTCTATGCTTCATCCAATGTGGCCATCGGGATGAATCGATTGGCTATTGTGGGGGGTGAATCCGGGGCGCAACCCATATGGAATGAAGATCGGACAATTGCAGTAGTTTGTAATGGAGAGATATACAATTACCGTGCGCTTCGAGATCAATTGGAGCAAAGTGGACATGTTTTTCAGTCTACCTCTGATGTGGAAGTCATCGTTCACCTTTATGAAACGTATGGAGAAAAATGCGTAGAGCAATTAATGGGTACTTTTGCTTTTGTGGTATGGGATGAAACGAAAGACTGTCTGTTGGTTGCACGAGATCGAATCGGAGTAAAACCACTTTTCTATGCTGAAACCCCCGAAGGTTATGCTTTTGCATCTGAACTCTCGGCCATTTTATCAATCGTGCCTGGGCAACTCAACAAGGATATGATACTCCCGTATCACACACTTCGTTTTCTTCCTGCTCCCCATACCGCAATGGAAGGTATTTATAAGCTTCCCGCCGGTCATTATGCGATCGTTCAACCTCTTTCCATGGTGATTCAACCATTTTGGCATTTGGATCAAGTCATTATGCGTGGAAAGCTGGAGAATCGTGATTGGGCAGAGGCTGACAAAGTATTGATCCTGAATCGCGTGGTGCGTCATGCGGTCGCCAGCCAGCAATCTTCAGAGGTTCAAAGTGCCACGTTACTTAGCGGTGGTCTGGATTCAACGTTGCTCGTTAGTCTGTGGA